>NZ_VKAC01000004.1:300000-391033 GCF_008041935.1 Quadrisphaera setariae | reverse complement strand
CCAGGGCGCAGGCGTGATGGTCGGCTTTACCGACGTCCAAGCCGACGTAGACGTCGAAGTGGTGCTCGGATGGGTCCATCGCGTCCTCCTGGTCGCCGTCGACGCACACGCGGCAGGCCAGCCTGGACACCCGCGTCGCAGCCACGTTACGAACAGCGAACGACTCCGCAGGTCCCTATCAGCGATCACCAGTGCCCACCCGCCGCCGGTGGCAACACCCCCAGATCATCGGTGCACAGGGGAACTCAGCCGTGCCGGCGGCGGTGGCCTGCCACCCCATCGCTGGGGTGATCAAAAAGGTAACGGGGGACTGCGGAACGGCTGCTCCAGCCAGGGGCTGCAGCTGGACGACCAGCACGGGTCGGTGCCGTGGCGGTGAGCCATCGGGGCCAGTGCGACCAGGCCTTCGAAGGCGGCCCGGGCGCAGCGGCGCTGCCGCACGTCGCCGGTGTCTCGCTCGTGCTCTCCCCTCGCGCTCGCCACTGGTCCTCCTCGGCGCCGGCCGCTCCTGGGAGGTGGACGCCGACGTCGTTGCTGGGTGTCAGCACGCGGTGAGCAGCGCGGCGACCTCCGGAGGGCGATGAGCGCGGCCACCAGGTGTGCCTGGACGGTGACCCCTTCGACGTCCGGCCCGGTCGAGGGGGCCGTCTCCCACCGCACCCGGTGCGCGCCGCGACGCACCGGAGCGGTGGGGGCTGCGGCCCGGCTCGCGGCCTGCTGCCGCCGCTGCGTCAGCCGCCGACGCTGCGTCAGCCGCCGACGCGCAGCACGCGTCCGCCGAGCACCACCGTGCGGCCCGACGGCGGGCCCCACAGCACGTCGGGCCGCGTGAACGGGTCGCCGTCGACGACCAGCAGGTCGGCGGCGGAGCCCACGCGCACCCGGCCGAGGTCGGGGCGCTGGAGGACGTCTGCGTTCACGGACGTCGCCGAGCGCAGCCCCTGCAGCGGGCCGAGCACGTCGAGGTGCAGCCGCAGGCACGCCAGCTGCTCGTCCTCCAGCGGGCCCATGAGGTCCGAGCCGAAGCCCACCGGCACCCCGGCGGCCACCGCCAGGCCCACCGCGTCGCGCCCCGCGGCGAGCACCTCCCGGTTCTTCGCCTGCGCCACCGGGCTCATGCCGAGGTCAGCGCCGCGGCGGGCCATCGCCTCGTAGCAGCCGAGGGTCGCCACGAGCACCGCCTCCCGCTCGGCCATCAGCGCCGCCGTCGGGGCGTCGAGCAGGTTCCCGTGCTCGACGCTGCGCACCCCCGCGGCCACCGCGTGGGCGATCGCCTCCGGCGAGTAGGCGTGCGCCGCCACGTAGGAGCCGCGCCGGGCCGCCTCGTCGCACACCGCCCGCAGCTCTTCGGAGGAGTACTGCGGCACCCGGATCGGGTCGGTCTCGGAGACCACCCCGCCGGAGGCCATCACCTTGATGGCGTGCGCCCCGCCGTGGAAGCGCTCGCGGACGGCGCGCCGCAGCGCGTCGACGCCGTCGACCACCTCGCTGGTGTGGGCGTTGCACCCGCACAGCTCCTCCCCGCGGCCGCGGACCTCGCCGTGCCCACCGGTCTGCGACAGGGCGGCGCCGGTGTAGAGGTAGCGCGGGCCGGCGACCAGGCCCTCTTCCAGGGCCCGGGCCAGCCCGGCGTCGCCACCGGCCACGTCGCGCACGGTGGTGAAGCCGCGCGCGAGAGCCGCCTCCAGGCGGCGCCGGGCGTTGAGAGCGACGTAGCTGAGCGGCCACGACTCGATGTCGCGGGGCGACAGGGCCGCCGCGTAGGCGTGGCAGTGGGCGTCGATGAGCCCGGGCAGCACCGTACGCCCCGCCGCCTCGAGCACCCGGCCCCCGGCCTCGCGCACGCGGGTCACCGCGGCGTCCGAGGCGACGCCGGGGTCGAGCACCTCGGTGACGCTGCCGCCCTCGCAGACCACGGTGGCGGGAGCGGTGGAGTCGGACTCACCGTCCCAGACGTCCGCGCCGACGACGACGAGGCCGGCCGGGCCGACGAGGTCGGTGAGGCTCATGCTGGCACCCGCGACGCCCGCTCGGCGGCGGTGGCCGCCTCGTCGACGGTGCCGTCGGACGAGACCACCACGCCGTAGTCGCGCAGGGCCGCGCCCACGGAGACGAACTCGTTGCGCACGTCACGGCCGACGGCCGCGGGGTCGCGCAGCAGCGGGTCGCCGTACCCGCCGCCCCCACCGGTGGCGTTGACGAGCACGTCGCCCGCGTCCAGGTGGTTGTACGACCCGCCCTGCACGACCTCCCGGTCGGTGCCCGGGTTGAGGACGACCTGGTTGTTGACGCCGGGCATGCCCCCGAGCACCGGCCACGGCTTCGTGCGGGTCTTGTAGACCAGGCAGATGCCGGTGGAGGGACCGGTGAAGCGGTAGCTGCGGGCCACGCCCACGCCGCCGCGGTGGCGGCCGGGGCCGCCGGTGTCGGGGCGGTAGCCGTAGGAGTCGATGATCATCGACGACTTCGTCTCCAGCACCTCGACGGGGTTGTTGCGGCACCCCGGCTCCGACAGGTGCATGATCCCGTCCTCGCCGTCGCCCCCGGCGTGCCCGCCGAAGCCCACCGCCTCGTTGGTGGCCTCCAGCCAGGCCTCCCCGGTGCGCGGGTGGGTGCCCAGGCCCATCATCGAGCAGACGTCACCGCCGGAGGAGGCGGGCACCCGGTCGGGCATGCCCTGGGCGAGGGCCTTGAGCACCACCTCGCCGCCGATGAGGGCGGTCCACAGCGTGAAGGTCGGCATCGGGTGCACGGCGTGCATCACCGAACCGGGCTCGGTGACGATCCGCAGCGGCGCGAAGTTGCCCGCCACCACGGGCGTGTCCGGCGTCGTCATGGCCTTGAAGACCAGCGAGCAGAACGCCTCGGTCTGCCCCACGGGGAGGTTGATGGGGCCGCGCACGCCCGTCTCCGAGCCGGTCCAGTCGATGACGAACTCGTCGTCGGTGATGGTCACCGTGCAGTTCATCCTGATGAGGCGGTCGAGGTCGACGCCGTCGTTGTCGACGAAGTCGTGCGCGGTCCAGGTGCCCTTCGGCAGCCCCGCCAGCGCCAGGCGCGCCAGCTTCTCGCCGTGCTCGTTGATCGCCCGCATCGCCGCCCGCACGGTCGCCATCCCGTACTTCGCGACCAGCTCCTGCATCCGCCGGCGGCCCGTGACGCAGGCGGAGACCTGCGCCTGGATGTCGCCGATGGTCCGCTCCGGCATCCGGGAGTTGAACCGGATGATGTTGAAGACGTCGTCGTTCTGCCGGCCCTCGACGTACAGCCGCGTGGCGGGGAAGAAGATCCCCTCCTGCGAGGCGTCGGTGGAGTCGAGCACGTAGCCCGGGTCCTTCTGCTTGAGGTCGAGCACGTGGATGCGGCAGGAGGCGAAGCCCACGAGCTGCTGCGCGCCGTCCTCGTCGTCGGCGTGGATCGGGGCGAAGACGAGCGGGTCGAGCGTGTGGGCGCTCGACCAGTACGGGTAGTTGAGGATGAAGACGTCACCCGGCCTCATGGCCTCCGCCCCGAGGAACTCCACCGCGCGCTTGATGCCGTGGTCGTTGCCGCGGGTGAACACGGCGATGCCGGGGGCGTCGGCCACGACGTCGCCGGCGGCGTCGTGCAGCCCGATGCCGTAGTCGTGGATCTCGTAGACCACGGTGTTGTAGGCGGTGCGGCACAGGTTGCGCGCCATCTCCTCCGCGCTGGCCAGCAGGCCGTGCCGGATGACCTCGGTGGTGATCGCGTCGGTGCTGGTGGTCGTGCTCATGGGGTGCCTCCGGGTCTCAGCGCTGGCCGACGGTGATGACGAGCTCGCCGAGCGAGCCCACGCGCAGCACGTCGCCGGCGTGCAGCACGGTGGTGGCGGTGTGCTCGGTGACGACGGCGGGGCCGGCGACCTCGTCGCCGGCGAGCATCGCCTCGCGGGTGTAGAGGGCGTAGGGCACCGCGGGCGCCTCCTCGCTGACGTGGACGGCTCGCTCGCCGTCGCGCTGCAGCGGCCCGTCGGACGCGGTGCGCTGGCGCAGGCGCGGCAGCTCCGGCTTGTCGACCACACCGGTGGCGCGCAGCCGCAGCGTCGTCACCTCCACGGGGTCGGTCATCGTGTGCCCGTACTGGCGCTCGTGCAGCGCCGCGAAGTCCGCGGCGACGCGGGCGGCGTCCAGCGGGCCGGCGCCCACGGGCAGGGTCACCGAGTGCTCCTGGCCGGAGTAGCGCACGTCCAGGCTGCGGGCCACCACCACCGCGTCACCGGTGAAGCCCTCCTCGGCGAGCGCCGCGCGGGCGTCGTCCTCCATCGCCCGCCACTGGGTGTCGGCCTCCGCAGGGTCGAGGTCGTCCAGGGCGGTGACCACCGTGCGCGAGGCGTCGTGCTGGACGTCGGCCAGGAGCATCCCGAACGCGCAGAACGCCCCCTGCCCCGGCGGCACCACCACGGTGGGGATCCCGAGCTCGACGGCGACGTCGACGGCCACCAGCCCGCCGCCGCCGCCGAAGGAGAGCATCGCGAAGTCCTTCGGGTCGCGGCCCACCTCCACGGTGATGGCCCGCACGGCCCCCATGATCTTTGTGGTGGAGATGGCGACCATGCCGCGCGCCAGCGCCGGCACCGACAGGCCCAGCTCCTCCGCGAGGGGCTGCAGGGCCTTGTGCGCGAGCTCGGCGTCCAGGCGCAGCGTCCCGCCCAGCGGCGCCTCGGTGCCCAGGTAGCCGATGGCGAGGGCGGCGTCGGTGAACGTCGGGCGGTCACCGCCCCGGCCGTAGGAGGCCGGCCCGGGCACCGCCCCGGCGCTCGCCGGGCCGACCTGCAGGGCCCCGGCGGCGTCGAGCCAGCCCAGCGACCCGCCGCCGGCGCCGATGGTGTGGATGTACAGGGAGGGGGTGTTGATCGGCATGCCCTCGAACTCGGCGCCCTGGTGCAGCACCGGCTCACCGTCGAGCACGAGGGAGGCGTCCAGCGAGGTGCCGCCCATGTCGATGGTGATGAGGTCGGGCATCCCGAGCGCCTCAGCGAGGGCCACCGCCCCGACCACGCCGCCCGCCGGACCCGACAGGACGAGGCTGACCGGCTGCTCGCGCGCGGCGGTGGCGCTCATCGCGCCGCCGCCCGAGCGGGTCATGAGGAAGCGGCCGCCGAAGCCCGCGGTCTCCAGCTCTCCCTCGAGCGCCCCCAGGTAGCGGCGCACCACCGGCTTGACGTAGGCGTCGAGCACGGCGGTGCTGGTGCGCTCGAACTCGCGGTACTCGCGGCTCAGCTCGTGCGAGAGCGTCACCGTCACCCCGGGGGCCAGCTCGGCCAGCACCTCCCGCATCGCCAGCTCGTGGTCGGGGTTGGCGTAGGAGTGCAGGAAGCACACCGCCACCGCGTCGTAGCCGCGCTCGGCCACGGTGCGGGCCACGCGGGCGGCGTCCTCCCGGTCGAAGGGCGTCACCACCGAGCCGTCGTGCCACGAGCGCTCGGTCACCTCGAAGGTGTCGCAGCGCTCCAGCAGCGCGGTGGGCTTGCGGTAGGTGATGTCGAAGTTGACGCGGCGGTCCGTGCGGCCCAGCAGGTACACGTCGCGGAAGCCGCGGGTGCCGACGACGGCGGTCCGCGCCCCGGTGCGCGTCAGGAGCGCGTTCAGCCCGAGGGTGGTGCCGTGCGTGAAGGTGCGCACCGCGGACACCTCGCCGCTGGTCGCCGCGAAGCCGGCCATCACGCCGCGCGTGGGGGCGTCGGGGGTGGTCGGGACCTTCTCGAAGCGCAGCGCCCCGGTCCCGGGCAGCAGCTCCACGACGTCGGTGAAGGTGCCGCCGACGTCGATGGCGACGCGCGCGCTCCTGCTGCTGGTGGGGGTCTGGCTGGTGCTCACGGGGTCCACCTCTCGCCGGCGCGGGGGAGCGCCGGGTAGCCGACGGCGCGCCCCGGGACTCGGGGCGCGTGGGAGGGAGGGGCGCTGTCGCGCCGACGGCGGGTGGACCGCGCGCTCCGTGCCCCGAGGCGGCGTGGCGCGCTGGCGGGGGCGGGCGTCTGACGGACCCGGCCGCTCGTCCGGGACCGACGGCCGGCGTCAGCCTGGGGTCGGACGAGGGTCCGGACGCTGGCACGCGTCGCCGAGGGCTGTCAACCACCCCGCTCAGGTCCGGCGGCCGTCACAGCAGCCGGTGCCGCGGGTGTGCTGCGGGCACACCCGTCACCGGTGCGCCTCGGCCAGCATTCGCCCACCCACGACCGCCCCCCCGGTCCGCGACGGTCCGCGACTGTTCCCGACGGCTCGTGACAGCTCATGACAGCTCGGTCCCGCGACCGCACCCCAGCAGGAGGACTCCGGTGATCACCAGCGTGCTGCAGCTCAGCGCCCGCCCGGGCAGCGAGCAGGCCGTCGACGACCTCTACGCCGAGCGCGGCGTGCTGGACCGCTCCCGCGCCTTCCCCGGCTGCCGCGGCGCCGTGCTGCTGCGCACCGTCGAGGGCTCGCTGGCCTCCGGGAGCGCCACCCACGTCGTCATCGCCCAGTGGGACGACGAGGCCGCCTACGCCGCCTGGGTCGCCGACCCGTGGCGGAACGAGGTGGGCGACGCGCTGGCCCCGCTGCTCGACGGCGACGCCGCCCCGCCCGCCGGCGCGGTGCTCCGCCCCGCCTCCTGACCGCTGCGCCCCCGACCCCCACCCCGTCCCGCCCCGCACCCGAAGCCCCGAGGAGAACCCCGTGAAGCGCTCCACCCGCGCCGTCGCCGCCGTGCTCGGCGCCGCCGCCCTCGCCCTGACCGGCGCCTGCAGCAACCCGAACGCCGGCGCCGGCACCACCGCCTCGAGCGCGGCGTCGAGCACCGTCGACGCCGACCAGCAGCTGCGCGTCGGGTTCTTCGGCTTCGCCAAGGCCAACTCCTTCGCGCAGGCCGCCTGGGCCGGCGTGCAGGAGGCCGCCCAGGAGAACAACGCCACGGCCGAGTTCGTCGACTCCAACTTCGACGGCGCCGTTCAGGTGCAGCAGCTCACGGACGCCGTCACCAGCAAGCGCTTCGACGTCGTGGTCATCCAGGCCAACGACGGCACCGCCATCACCCAGCCCGTCAAGCAGGCCCTGGCCGCCGGCATCACCGTCGTCGTCGAATTCACCCCGGTCGGCGGGCGCTTCGACACCGTCGAGCCGCAGGTCGACGGCGTCATCTCCATCGTCGACGCCCCCACGGCCAACGGCGAGGGCCTCGCGAAGATGGGCCTGGACGCCTGCAAGCAGCTCGGCAAGCAGCCCTGCCAGGTCGCCTACCTGCAGGGGTTCGACAACTACCCGCTCGACGCCGCCCGCACCGAGGCAGCCGTCAACGCCCTCAAGGCCGGCGGGGCCGACGTCGTCGCCAGCCCCATCGGCGGCTACACCCCCGACTCGGGCCGCACCGCCATGCAGAACGTCCTGCAGGCCAACCCCGGGGTCAACGTCGTCATCGGCTCCTCGCAGGCCATCGAGGGCGCCTCCGCCCTCACCGAGGGCCGCACCGACGTCCTCTACGTCGGCAACGGCGGCTCCGCCCAGGCGTACGCCGGCGTCATGGACGGCACCTGGTACGGCACCTACGTGATCCCCGAGAAGACCGACGGGAAGACGGCCACGGAGCTCGGCCTCAAGAAGCACCGCGGCGAGGACGTGCCCGTGGCCACGGACTCCGCCGACCTCACCCCCTTCAAGGCGCTCGGCACCAAGGAGTCCCTCCAGGGGCTCACCGCCGAGTACAGCGACTGACCGAGGGGCCACCAGACCGCCCGGCGGCCGGGTCCCCCCGTCCCGGTCGCCGGGTGCCCCACCCCCCGAGCACCCCCCCACCGCCCGATCCAGGAGCAGACCGTGACAGAGCGAGCAGCGCCGCACATCAGCGTCCGCGGCGTCGGCAAGAGCTACGGCGGGGTGTCCGTGCTGCGGGGCGTCGACCTCGACATCGCCCCGGGCGAGGTCCACGCCCTCGTCGGGGAGAACGGTGCGGGCAAGTCCACGCTGCTCAAGGTCCTCGGCGGTGCGGTGCGCGCCGACGAGGGCGAGGTCAGCTTCGACGGCGTCGTCACCACCATCGCCAGCCCCCGCGACGCCATCGCCCACGGCGTCAGCCTCATCACCCAGGAGGGCGCCCTCGTCCCCGCCATGACGGTGCTGGACAACGTGGTGCTCGGGCGGTGGCGGGCCCGGGCCGGCTGGGTGGCCCGCCGGGCCGACCGCGCCGCCTTCGACGCCCTCATCGCCCGCACCGGCTTCGACCTCGACCCCGCCGCCCGGGTGAAGGACCTCTCCACCGGGGCCCAGCAGCAGGTCGAGGTGCTGCGCGCGCTCGCCCGCGGCGCGCGCGTCATCGCCTTCGACGAGCCGACCGCCGTGCTCACCGAGCACGAGAAGGCGGGCCTGCTGCAGCTCATGCGCGACCTCGCCGCCGGCGGCACCACGGTCCTCCTGGTGAGCCACTTCCTCGACGAGGTGCTCGCCGTCGCCGACCGCCTCACCGTGCTGCGCGACGGCGACCTCGTGCACACCGGCGACGCCGCCGAGCAGACCCCCGCCTCCCTGGTCGGCCACATGGTCGGCCGCCAGGTCGACGTCCTCTACCCCGCTCCCGCGCCGGTCCCCGAGGACGCCCCCGTGCTGCTGGAGGCCCGGGGCCTGAGCCGCACGACGGGCGCGCGCCCCGTCCACGACGTCGACCTGCGCGTGCGCGCGGGTGAGGTGGTCGGCATCGCCGGCCTCGTCGGCTCCGGCCGCAGCGAGCTCCTGCACCTCCTCTTCGGCTCCGACGCCGCCACCTCCGGCACCGTCAGCGTGGACGGGACGGTCATCGCCCGGCCCTCTCCGCGGGCGGCGATGGAGGCCGGGATCGCGCTGGTGCCCGAGTCGCGCAAGGAGCAGGGCCTGGTGCTCGTCCGCTCCATCGCGGAGAACACCGCGCTCGGGTCCCTCACGTCGCGGTCCCTCGGCGGGGTGGTGCGCCGCCGCGCCGAGCGCGAGGCCGTGGGCGCCGTCGCCCGCAGCACGGACGTGCGCGCCGCCGACCCCACCGCCCCGGTCGGCGCGCTCTCGGGCGGCAACCAGCAGAAGGTGCTCTTCGCCAAGTGGCTGCTGCGCGAGCCCCGCGTGCTGCTGGTCGACGAGCCCACCCGCGGCGTCGACGTCGCCGCCAAGAGCCAGCTGCACCACCTCGTGGTCGACCTCGCCTCCCAGGGGCGCGCCGTCGTCGTCGTCTCCAGCGAGGTCGAGGAGGTCCTCGCGCTGTCCCACCGCGTGCTGGTCCTCCGCCACGGCCGCGTGGTGGGGGAGTTCGGCCGCGACGCGCCGCGCGAGGCCGTCGTGGCCCTCGCGTTCGGCGACGACGAGGCGGACGACCACCCGGACGACCAGCCGGACGACCGCCCGGACGACCAGGCACCAGGCCAGCCCGACGACCAGCCCGCCGAGAGGACCTCCGCATGAGCACCAGCACCACGGCCGCGCCGACGAGCGCGGTCAGCGCCCGCCCCCGTCCGCGTCCGGGGGTGAAGGTGCGCGACTACGGCATCCTCGTGGCGCTGGTCGCCATCGTCGTGGCGCTGTCGCTGAGCACCGACACCTTCCTCACCCGGCAGAACCTCGTGAACCTGCTCGACCAGGCCTCGGTGGTCGGGCTGCTGGCCATCGGCGCCACCATCTGCATCATCAGCGGCGTCTTCGACCTCACCGCCAGCGCCACGCTCGCGGTCTCCGCGATCGTCGGCGTCACCGTCGGCCAGGAGGTCGGCGTGGTCGGCGGGTTCGCCGCCGCCGTCGTGGCCGGATCGCTGCTGGGCCTGCTCACGGGCACGATCGTGGTGAAGTCGAGGGTCAACTCCTTCATCGGCACCCTGGCCACCTCGATCATCTACCGCGGCATGGCCGTGGTCATCACCGCCGGAGCCATCGCCTACCCGCTGGCCGACCAGGCCGAGCAGTTCAGCATGCTCACCTGGCCGTCGCTGTTCGGGCTCACCTCGGCGACCGTGATGTTCGTCGTGGTGGCCGTGGCCGCCGCGCTGCTCGTCTCCTCGACCACCTTCGGGCGCCGGCTGTACGCCGTCGGCGGCAACGCCGAGGCCGCGCGGCTGTCCGGCATCCGCACCGACCGCGTGCACATCGCCGCGTACACCATCAGCGGCGTCTGCGCGTCGCTGGCGGGTCTGATCCTCGCCTCCCGGGCGGGCTCGGCGCAGTCGGCCATGGCCACCGGGTACGACCTCAACGCCATCGCCGCCGCCGTCATCGGCGGGACGAGCATCCTCGGCGGTGAGGGCGCGGTGTGGCGCGGCGTGGTCGGCGCCCTGCTGCTCACCCTCATCGGCAACGGCTTCAACCTGCTGGGCTGGGACACCACCTACCTGCAGGTGACCACCGGCGGGCTCATCCTGCTGGCGGTGACCGTCGACGGCGTGCTGCGCCGCCGGGCCCGCTGAGGACGGAGGGCGGCGCTAGCCTGCGACCGTGGTGCCGACAGCATCCCCGAGCGAGGGGTCGGAGTGCTCCCAGCACACCGGCCCCTCGCTCGTCGGTGCCCAGCTCCGGCCCGGCGGCGCGACCGCCGCTGTCGTGCGAGCGCCCGGCGGCGGCGCGGGCGGGCCCGGTGCCCAGGTCGTGCACGTGGAGCGGGCGGCCGGTCCCGACGCGCTGGAGCGGGTGCTCGTCGCCGCCCTGGGCGCGGCGCTGGCAGCCCCGGGCGGACCGTCGGGAGGAGCTTCGGGCGGACCGGTCTCGGTCGTGCTCGACCTCGGCCCCCACCTGGAGCACCTCCTGCACCACCCCGAGCTGCTCGACCCGGTCGGGGTGGTCCGCGTCGCGCCGCGAGCCGGCACCGACCCGGCGCTCGCGCGCCACCCGTCGCCGCTCGTGGAGGCTCTGGTCCGCTGCCGCTGGGTGGTGCCCGGCGGCCACGACCTGCTCGGCCGCGAGCTGCGGCTGCTCGACCGCTCTGCTCTCACCGCCGTCGTGGGGGAGCTGTCCGCGGCCGCGCCGCGGTGCGTGGCCGTGGTCGCCGCCGGGTCGGCGGGGCAGCCGGTGCACGAGCGCACCGTGGCCGACGCGGTGCAGGCAGCGCTGCCGGGCGCCCGCATCAGCGCCGCGCACGACTTCGGCGGGCACGGGAGCGCCGCCCGGGAGGCCACGGTGGTCGCGGACGCCGCCCTGGGGGCCGCGGTGGACGCCCTCGTGGACCGCGTCGAGGCCGTGCTGCGGCGGCGGGCGGGGCGTCGCGGCGCGGAGCTGCGCCTGTGCCGCGGCGACGGCGGGTCGCTGAGCGCCGAGCGGGCGCGCTCGGCGCCCGTGCTGGTGCTCGGTGGCGGCCTGGGCCCCGCGGTGCTGGGCGCCGCGCAGGTCGCAGGGGCGGACGGCTGCCGGGTGCTGCTCCCGGCCCCCGACGGCGGGCACCTCGTCGCCGGGGTGCGCAACGGCCTCGCACTGGTGCGCCCCCTCGTGGTGGGCGAGCCCGCCGCCGAGCTGGTGGTGCCCTCCGTGGCCCTGGACCCCGCTCTTCCCGCCGACCGCGCCGACCGCGGTGCCAGCCCCCACAGCGCTGAGGGCGACGGGGCCCTCGGCGGCCGGGTCCCGGACGTCGTGGCCGACGGAGAGCTCGACGTGCTCGCCTGCGTCGGCGCGGCCCTCGCCCGGCCCCTGTCGTGGCTCGACGAGATCGCGGCCATCGGCTCCGCCGACGACCTCGCCGCGGTCCAGCGCGCCGCGGTGCAGCGGGCCACGGCCCTGGCCACCGCCAACGGCGCCGAGCCCGGCAGCGCCGACGTGGTGGAGGTCTCCACCGTGGCCGTGCCCTACAGCCGGTCCGGGACGGTCCGGGTGCGGGTGCGGGTGGGCGGGGTCGGCCGGTGAGCCGCCGATGAGCGACGGCGAGCTCACCGCGGCCGACGTCCCGGCGCTGACCGCGGGCGCGATGCTCTACTCGCCGTCGCTGGCCCCCTCGAGCCTGGCGGCGACGGTCGCGTGGCTCACCGACCTGCTCGAGCGCGGCGGGCCGCTGCGGCTGGTGGCGCCCCGAGCGCTCCCGCCTGACGTGGGCTGTGCGGCGGTCTGCGTCATCGGGTCCGGGGCCGCCCTGGCCGACCTGCCGCCGACGGGTGACGAGTTCGTCGCCGCCGTGCGCGAGCTGGAGCGGCTGTCCGGCAGGGAGGTCGGGGCGGTCCTGCCGCTGTCGGCGGCCACGGTGAGCGCGCTGGTGCCGGCCGCGGTGGCCCGCCAGCTGGGCGTCCCGCTGATCGACGCCGACGGGATGGGCCGCACCTTCGCCCTCATCCACCACACCTCGATGCACCTGGCGGGCCTGCCGGTGACGCCGCTGGTCGTCGCCGGCGCCACGGGGGAGAGCATCAGCCTGCGGGTGCCTGACGCCTGGCGCGCCGACGCGCTGCTGCGCGCCGGCATCGACGCCCTCGGCGGCTGGGGCGCCCTGGCCGCCTACCCGAGCACCGCCGGGGAGCTCGCGACCGCCAGCCTGCCCGGCACGGTGAGCCGCCTGGTCGAGGCCGGTCGGGTGCTGCTCGGCACGCGCGACCCGGACGCCGTGGTGGCGCGGCTGGCCGCGGTGAACGGGTGCCGCCGCGTGGGCCGGGGCCGGATCGTGGCGCTGGAGCACCTCTCCCGGCCCACCGACGCGACGATCCCCACGCACCCCAGCAGCGTCGTCGTGGAGCAGGTCGGCCCCGACGCCCGCCAGCTGCGGCTGGAGCTGCGCAGCGAGGTGGTGGCCGTGTTCAGCGACGGCTCCCTCACCGCGGCCGCCCCGGACCTCATCACCCTGCTCGACGTGGAGCGCGGGGTGATCGCCCCGCTCGACAGCCTGTGGCCGGGCGACCTCGTCGACGTCCTCGTCATCCCCGCCCACCCCGTCTGGTACTCCGCGGAGGCGCTCACCATGGTCGGCCCGGCCTCGCACGGCATCACCCTCGACCACCCCCGCCGCCGGTGAGCAGGGCGACGGCCCCGCTGGCGCTGGCCGAGCTGGTCCGGGTGGACCCGCTCGCCCGCGGGGAGGTGGCGGTGCTGCCCGACCCCGCGCAGCGGGTGCTGGGCGTGGAGCTGGCCGAGACCTTCGACCGGCTGGCGCGGACGCCGGCCCACAGCCTGGTGGTGCTGCACGCCGGGGCCGCCACGGGAGGCTGGTCGCTGGCCGCGGCGCTCCACGTCGCGTGGGAGCGGGGCGCTGCCGGGGTGGTGGTGCCGCGGGCCGCGATGAGCGGTGCGAGCGCGCTGCTGGCCCGCCGTCTGGGCACGGCGCTGGTGGTGGTCGACGACGACGCCGTCGACGTCGCCCTGGAGCTGGCGGCGCGCACCGCCGCCCCGGAGTCGGCCCGGGCGCTGCGCGTGGCCCGCTGCGCGGAGGAGCTGGCGGAGCAGTCGACGGTGCGGGGAGTCCTGGGAGTGCTCAACGCCGAGCTGGCCCCCGGTGTGGTCGCGCTCGTCACCGGCAGCTCGGTGCTCGCCGGCCGGGCCGCCGCGGTGCAGCAGCGAGAGGGCTACCGCGAGGTGCGGATGGCCGTGAACGGGCCCGGCGGCCGGGCCTGGGCCTCGCTGGTGGCCTCGCTGCCGGAGGCCACCTCCGCGGTGGCGGCGGAGGTCGAGGCCCGCAGCGCGGAGTCCGTGCTGCGCCTGGCGCGGCTGCCGCTGCTGGCGGCGTGGGCGCAGCGCCGCCTGGACACCTCGGCGCAGGCGGAGGCCGAGCGCGCGGCGTTCGCGGTGCTGCGCGCCGCGGCGCGCTCGCGGGCGGACGGTGCGGACACCGCTCCTGGTGAGCGGGACGCCGCCGCCGGTCCCGCCGGTGGCGCGGCGGGGGACGAGGCCCCCAGCTGGAGCGCTGAGCTCGGGTGGAGGGTCGAGGGCGTCAACCGCGCCGTGCGCCTGGAGCGGACCGCCGCCCGCGAGGGCGACGACGAGCCCGCCGCCGAGCTGACGCAGCTCCTGCGCGTCCAGTGGGCCCGCCTGCGGCCGGGCTGGCCGCTGGTGCCCCACGAGGGTGGGTGGGTCTCCTGGCAGAACGCGGCCGAGGAGCCCGCGCCGGCGGTGGTGCGCCGCGCCTTCGCCGGCCTGGAGCCGCTCCTGGCCGACCACGGCCTGGTGATGGGTGTGGGTGCGGGCCACCGCGGCACCGCGGGACTGGTGCGCTCGGTGGAGGAGGCCTGCCTGGCCACCCGCGCCGGCAGCGACCCGGTCACGTGGTTCGAGGACGTCGGGGTCCGCGCCGTGCTCGCCCAGGTCTCCGCGCCCGCGGTGGCCGACGTCGCGGCGCTCGCCCTGCCCCGGCTCGCCGCGGCGAGGGACCGCCTGGTGCTCGCCGAGACGGTCGCGGCGGTCCTCGACCACGGCGGCTCGCTGGTGGCGGCGTCGGCCGAGCTGGGCGTCCACCGCAACACGGTGCTCGCCCGCACCGCGCGGGCGCGGGAGCTGGGCCTGGCCCTGGACGACCCGGCCCAGCGGCTGCCGCTGCACGTGGCCTGCCACGGGCTGGTGCGCGCGTGGCGGGCCACGGGCAGCGGCTGACCCGTCGACCTGTCGTCAGGGCCGTCGGGGGCCGTCGTGGGCCGTCGGTCCCTGTCAGGCGGTGGTGTCGAGCCCGTACTGGTCGCGCGCTCCCGCCGGCGTGAGGTGTCCGTCGAGCACGTCGTCGCGGATCCGCTGGGGGTCGCGCTCCGCGGCCGGGCCGTAGCCGCCCCCGCCGCCGGTGGAGCACCGCAGCACGTCCCCCGCGCGCAGGGGCATGCCGTTCGCCTTGAGGACGCGCCGCTCGTCGGGGCGGCCCGGGTTGACGACGACGTCGGGACCGACGGCGTCCTGGCCGCCGAACAGTCCCCAGGCGGGCTGCTGGGACCGCTCGAACCACAGCGAGACCGTGCAGTCCGTGAGCATCTCGTACTCCCGGACCACGCCGTCACCGCCGCGGTACCGGCCGGCTCCGCCGGAGTCGGGGCGCACCCGGTACTCGGTGATGCGCATCGGGTACCTCGTCTCGAGCACCTCCACCGGCAGGTCCTTCAGCGACCCGTTGACGTTGTTGATGAGCGCGGTCTCGCCGTCGCTGCCCTCCCAGCCGCCCCACCCGCCGACGGTCGCCTCGAGGGTCACGTAGTCGCGGCCGCTGCGCGGGTCGTTGCCGGCCGTGAGGACGATCATCGAGTCGCCGAAGGACGCGCCCGCCACCCGGTCGGGCACGGCCGGGGCCAGGGCCTTGGCGACCAGGTCGATGAGCAGGCCCAGGTGGGAGAAGTACCACTGGCAGGCGGCCGGGGCGACGGCGCCGAGCACCGACCCCCGGCGCACCTGGGTGGTCATGGTGCGGAAGCTGCCGCCGTTGCCTGGGAGGTCGGGGGAGACCAGCAGCTTGTAGCCGACCCGCAGCGCGGAGACCGCCTGCGCGACCCCGCAGTTCACCGGACCGGTCTGCTGGTCCGCGGAGCCGGTCACGTCGAGGTCGATGCTCTCGCCGCGCACGGTGACGTCGAGCCGGATGGGCACCGGCACGTCGAGGGCGACCCCGTCGCTGTCGAGCACGCCCTCCGCGGAGTACACGCCGTCGGGGATCTGCGCGATCACGGCGCGCTCCAGCGCCTCGGTCTGGCGGAAGATCTCGTCACGGGCGCCGAGGAGCACCTCCAGGCCGAAGCGCTCCACCACCTCCTGCAGCCGCTTCTCGCCCATGGTGGTGCAGGCGACCATCGCCCTCATGTCGCCCAGCGTCGGGTAGGGGAAGCGGACGTTGGTGGAGATGACGTCGACCAGCCCCTCCTGCTCGACCCCGCCCACCACGAGCCGCTGCGGCCCCAGGCGCAGCCCCTCCTGGAAGATCGAGGTGGAGTCCATGGAACCGCCCGGGTCCTTGGAGCCGACGTCGATCCAGTGCGCGCGGCTGGCGGTGAAGCCCACGAGCTGCTCGTCGTCGGTCCCCGCCGCCACGAAGACCGGCCCGAAGATCGTGACGTCGTTGAGGTGGGTGCCCCCGAGGTAGGAGTCGTTGAGGATCCACACGTCGCCCGGCCGCCAGACCCCGCGCCCGAAGCGCTCCTCCGTCGCGCGGGTGCAGGTCTCCAGGTTGCCCAGGAAGATCGGCAGGCCCGCCGACTGGCCCAGCACCTGGTGGTCGGCGTCGAGCAGCGCGACCACGCAGTCACCGCCCTCGTAGATGATCGGCGTGTAGGCGGAGCGGATCAGGGTGGCGTTCATGTCGTCCGCCGCGGCGTTGAGCGCGTTGCGGATGATCTCGACGGTGACCGGGTCGACCTGGGAGCCGGTGGTGCTCATGCGCGGGCCTCCTGCTGGCGGATGACGAGGGTGCCGTCGTCGTCGACGGTCACGGTGTGCGCCGGGGGCACCACCGTGGTGGCGGTCCCCTCGACCACCACGGCGGGACCGGAGAAGGTGTGCCCGGCGAGCAGCTGGTCCCGGTGGACGACGAGCGCGTCGTGCGCGCTCCCGGCGAAGACGACGCGGCGGGTGGTGCTCTCGAAGGCGTCGGTCTCGGCCCGCGGGTGGGGGTGGCGCGGTGGCGCGCCCAGGTCGCCCGTGGCCGTGGTCCGCAGGGTCACCAGCTCGATCGGGGCGCCCGGGTTGGCGTGCCCGTAGCGCGCCTGGTGCGCGGTGGTGAACCGCTCGGCCAGGCGCGCGGTGAAGCCCTCCTCCAACGGCTCCGCGGCGCTGGTGAGCGGCACGGTGAGGGTGAACTCCTGGGCCTCGTAGCGCACGTCGACGGCGTGGGCGACGCTGCGGTCGGCCTCGGGCACCCCCTCGGCGGCGAGGTCGGCCAGCCCCTGCAGCTCCAGGCGGGCCAGGACTGCGCGCACCTCCTCGGCGTCGACGTCGGCGTCCAGGCGGTAGTGCGGCTCGGTGTAGTCGCGACGGATCCTGGTGTGCAGCATCCCCCACGCCGAGAACGCGCCCGGCAGGCGCGGCACGAGCACCTCGGGGATCCCCAGCTCGTCGGCGAGGAACACCGCGTGCATCGGCCCGGCGCCGCCGAAGGCGACCAGGGAGGAGGTGCGCGGGTCGATGCCGCGCGCCACCGTGATGGTGCGGATCGCCTGCGCCATGGTGGCGTTCGCGACGTCGCAGACGCCCTCGGCCATGGCCTGCGCGCTCAGACCGAACCGCTCGCCCAGCGCCCCCACCGCGCGCTCCGCGGCGGCGGCGTCCAGCGTCATCTGGCCCCCGGCGAAGCCCTCGGGGTCGATGCGCCCCAGCACGAGGTTCGCGTCGGTCACGGTCGGCTCGGCGCCGCCGCGGCCGTAGCAGGCCGGTCCCGGGCGGGCCCCCGCCGAGCGCGGCCCGACGCGCAGGCCCCCCGCCTCGCTCCAGGCCACCGAGCCGCCGCCGGCTCCCACGGTGTGGATGTTGACGATGCTCATGAGCATCGGGAGGCCCTCGAGCTCGGCCTCGGCGGTGACGTCGGGCTCGCCGTCCGCCACCAGCGAGACGTCGAAGGACGTGCCGCCCATGTCGACGCCGATGAGGTCGGGGCGCCCGCTGCGCGCGGACAGCTCGGCGCAGGCGATCGCGCCGCCGACCGGCCCGGACAGCAGCGTCTGCAGCGGCCGCTCTTGCGCGGAGGTCGCGGTGACGATGCCGCCGGAGGACTGCATGACGTGCAGCGGCACCGCGAGGCCGTCGTCGTCGAGGCGCCGCTCCAGGCGCTGCAGGTAGCGCCGCACCACCGGGCCCGTGTAGGCCTCGACCACCGCGGAGGAGGTGCGCTCGTACTCCCGCCACTCCTTCGCCGCCTCGTGCGACAGCGACACGGACACGTCCGGGCCGAGCTCCTCGCGCAGGACCTCCCGCGCCCGCAGCTCGTGCGCCGGGTTGGCGTAGGAGAAGAGCAGGGCGACGGCGACGGCCCCGTGGCCCTCGTCGCGCACCCGCTTCGCGGCGGCGCGCACGGCGTCCTCGTCCAGCGGTTCGAGCTCGCCGCCGTCGGCGGCGATCCGGCCGCCGACGCCGACCACGTCGCGCCGGGGCACCAGCGGGGTGGGCTTGCGGTAGTGCAGGTCGTACAGCCGGCGCCGGGTGCCGCGGGCGATGTGGTAGCTGTCCTCGACGCCGGCGGTGGCGAGCAGCAGCACCGGCACGCCCCTCCGCTCGAGGAAGGCGTTGAGCCCCTGCGTGGTGCCGTGCACGAGGAAGGAGATCTCCGCCGGGGAGGCCACCACCGCACCGAGGCCGGCCAGGACGCCGTCGGACAGGTCCGCCGGGGTGGTGGACGCCTTGGTGGCGGTCACCGCGCCGGTCGTCTCGTCGTAGTGGACGACGTCGGTGAAGGTCCCGCCGATGTCCATGCTGACCCGGGCTCGCCCCGGGGAAGGCTGTTCGGGCACGTCCTGCTCCTCGTCGTCGCCGTCGTCCTCGTCGTGTCGAGGGCCGGAACGTACGGCGGAGGGTCGTCCTGCGAGATGTGCCGCACGCCCACCCACGCGAGCCCCGGTGGGCGGTGGGCACAGGACGAGCCCCCCGACGCGCTGGGCCGGCGCTCGCGGAGGGCGAGCGGACCGCGACGGAGACCTTCCGGACTCCAGGGAAGCCTGGTAATACTTTACGCACTACTCCAAGATCCGAGAGGACGGTGCAGCGGTGCTGCCCCACCACGACGCAGACCAGGTGCGCGCCGCCGTCCGTCCGGCTGACGCCGTCGCGCTCCTGGCAGACGCGCTGCGCGCCGGCCTCGACCCGGCCGCCGACCCGCCCCGCACGAGCAGCCCCCTCGGCAGCGGCGAGCTGCTGACCATGCCCGCGAGCTCCGGGCGGTGCGCGGGCGTCAAGCTGGCCGTGGTCGCCCCCGGGAACGCCGCCCTCGGACTGCCTCGCATCCAGGGCGTCTACGTCCTCTTCGACGGCGAGACCCTGGCGCCGCTCGCCACCCTCGACGGCCCCGCCCTGACCGGCCTGCGCACCTCCGCGACGTCGGTGGCGGCGGTGCTCCCGGCGTTGCGCCGCGGCGGCGCCGCGGCGGGCCCGCTGCGGGTCGTCGTCGTGGGAGGCGGCGTGCAGGGCCGCGCCCACGCCGAGGTCCTCGCCGACGTGCTGGGGCAGGACGGCGAGCGCGGCCTGGAGCGCGTGGACGTGCTCGTCCGCCGCCCCGAGGCGCTCAGCCCCTCCACCGTGCTGCCCGTCGGGGTGCTCGGGAGCGTGGTGGGCCTGGGGACGCCGTCGGCGGAGTCCGCGCTGGCCGCGGCCGACGTCGTCGTCTGCGCCACCTCGGCGGCCACCCCGCTGTTCGACTCCGCGCTGCTGCGCGACGACGTGGTGGTCGTGGCCGTAGGCTCGCACGAGCGCGACCGCCGCGAGCTCGACGACGCCCTCCTGGGCCGCGCGACCGTGGTGGTGGAGGACCTGGCCACCGCGCTGAGGGAGGCGGGGGACGTCGTGATGGCGGTCGAGGCGGGCGCGCTGCGCGCCGACGAGCTCGTGACCATGGCCGACCTGGTCAGCGGGCGTGCTCCCGTGCCGGGCGGGGCGCTGGTCTTCAAGGGCACCGGCATGGCCTGGCAGGACCTCGTCGTCGCCGAGGCCGTGCACCGGCGCAGCGCCCTGCCCGTCCCGGCGGCCCTGTGAGCGCGTCCGAGCCGGCGACCTCCGTGGCGCCGGGGGCCGGCCTGCAGCTCGTGCGACCCTCCCTGCGCGACCAGACGCTGCGCGTGCTGCGCCAGCGCCTCGTCACCGGGGCCCTGGTGCCCGGCCGCATCTACTCGGTGACCGCGCTGGCCGCTGAGCTGGGCGTCTCCAACTCCCCGGTGCGCGAGGCGATGCTCGAGCTGCAGAACCAGGGCCTCGTGGAGGCGGTGCGCAACCGCGGGTTCTGCGTGGTGCAGCTCAGCCGGCGCGAGCGCGAGGACATCCTCCAGGTGCGCATGATGCTCGAGGTGCCCGCCATGGCCCAGCTGGCCGGGCGGCAGGAGTACTGGCGCGCCGATTCGGAGTTCACCCGCGTCGCCGAGGAGATCACGCAGGCGGCCGAGGCCAACGACCTGCTGGCCTTCCTCGACGCCGACCGGCGCTTCCACCTCGGGCTGCTCCGGCTGCTCGGCAACGAGGCCCTGGTGGACGTGGTGGCCCTCATGCGCGACCGGACCCGGCTCTTCGCCGACCACACCTCCATCCTGCGCTCGGCCGCGGAGCACTCCGGCATCCTCGACGCGCTGCGCCACGCCGACCCGGTGGCCGCCTCCCAGCGGATGACCGAGCACCTCCACCACGTCCTGGACGACTGGAGCGGCGACCCGCCGCAGTGAGCGGGTGGGGCTGGTCGCCCCACCCCGCAGGACCCCCGTCGCGCCGCTGCCCCAGGGGGTGCTGACGGCTGCCTGAGCGGTCTGCGACCCCCGTCCCGCCGCGAAGACGTCCTCGCGGAGTTGGCGCCACCCTCTGTTCACGTGGCGGGTCATGCGTAATGCTCTACCCACTACCAAACGGACCACCGGAGGGGAGGGAGTGCTGTGAGTGCTCCTGCTCACCACAGGCTCGCCGTCGACGTCGGCGGCACCTTCATCGACTACATCCTCCTCGACGAGCGGGACGGGTCGGTCGTCATCGACAAGCAGCCGGCCACCGCCAGCGCGCTGGCCGACGAGTTCGTCCGCGGCCTGCAGCGCCTGCCCGTGGCGCCGAGCGAGCTGTCGATGTTCATCCACGGCACGACGGTGGCCCTCAACACCCTGGTGCAGGAGCGCGGCGCCAAGACCGCGCTGCTCACCACCGCGGGCTTCCGCGACGTGCTCGAGCTGGGCCGTGCCGGCCGCCCCGCCATCTACGACCTGCGCTACCAGCCGGCCGAGCCGCTCGTGCCCCGCTACCTGCGCCGCGAGGTCACCGAGCGCACCGCCCCGGACGGCGCGGTGCTGGTCCCGCTCGACCTGGACGCGGTGCGCGCCGAGGTCGAGTTCCTCGCGGCCCACGGCGTGGAGGCGGTGGCCATCTGCTTCCTCCACGCCTACGCCAACCCCGCCCACGAGGCCGCGGTGGCCGAGCTGGTCCGCGCGATGCTCCCGGGCGTCTCCGTGACCGCCTCCAGCGAGCTGGTGCGCGAGTGGCGCGAGTACGAGCGCACCGCCACCACGGTGGCCAACGCCTACACGCAGCCGCTGTTCAGCCGCTACGCCTCCACCATCGACTCCCGCGTCCAGGAGCTGGGCTACTCCCGCGGTGTCGCCTTCATGCGCTCCAACGGCGGCGTCATGACCCTCGCGGCCGCCGGCGGGCGCCCGGTGGAGACGCTCGGCTCCGGGCCGGCCGGTGGAGTCATCGGCGCCCACGCCCTGTCCGAGCGCACCGGCATCCGCAACATCGTGTGCGCCGACGTCGGCGGCACCACCTACGACGTCGCCCTCATCCAGGACGGCGAGATCGTCGAGAGGTCGAACACCGACATCGCCGGTCGCCCGGTCATGGGCTCGGTCATCGACATCGTGTCCGTGGGCGCAGGCGGCGGCTCCATCGCGAGCATCGACCCGACCTCCGGCAGCCTGCGCGTGGGCCCCGAGAGCGCCGGTGCCTCGCCCGGCCCCGCGGCCTTCGGGCTCGGTGGTGAGCTGCCCACCGTGACCGACGCCCAGGTGGTGCTCGGGCTGCTGGACCCCGACAGGTTCCTCGGCGGCCGCATGCACCTCGACCGCGAGCGCGCGGAGACGGCGCTGAGCAAGCACCTCGGCGAGCACCGCGACCTCACGCAGCTGGCCGGCGGGGTCATGGCCATCGCGCAGGCCAACATGGCCAACGCCATCCGCATCATGACCACGCAGCGGGGCCTGGACCCGCGCGGCTTCGCGATGCTGTCCTTCGGCGGCGGGGGAGGCCTGTTCGCCGCCGGTGTGGCGGAGGAGCTGGGCATCACCTCGGTGCTCGTGCCGCAGGCCGCGGCGGGCTTCTCCGCGTGGGGCATGCTCACGGCCGACTACCGCGAGGACGCCACGCTGACCCGCGTGCACGACGTCGACGCGGCCTCGGCGCCCGACCTGCGCGACGCCTTCGCGCGCCTCGCGGAGGAGGCCCGCGCCTCCCTGGTCGCCTACGGCTTCGCGCCGGGCGCGCTGCAGGCGGCGTTCTCCGCCGACGTCAGGTTCCGCGGGCAGGACCACACCATCACCACGCCCGTGGAGCCGTCCTGGCTCGACGGCGACGCGGCCGGTCTCGTGGCCCACCTGCCCGGCGCGTTCGCCGCTCGCCACCGCCAGCGGTACGGCCACGGCGAGGACGGCGCCGCCGTCCAGGTGGTCACCCTGCGGTGCCGGGCCATCGCCCCGGTGACCAGCCCCCGCACCGTCGGGGTCTTCGCCGACACCCCGGCGCAGCCGGTGGCCCACCGCCGGGTCTGGTTCCCCGCCACGGGCTGGGTGGAGCGGGTGCCGGTGTACGAGCGCGAGCAGATGAGCGCCGACGACGTGCTCGCCGGCCCGTGCGTGCTGGACGAGTGGACCACCACCGTCATCGTGCCGCCGGGGTGGACCGCGGCCCTGGACGAGCACGGGACCGCGGTCCTGACCCACGAGCCGGCCCACCACACCGAGCAGGACGACGACGAGAAGGCGGGTGCCTGAGATGAGCGAGCAGGACGTCGACATCGTCAAGGCCGAGATCACGCGCAACGCGCTGCAGTCGGCCGCGGTGGAGATGAACACCACCCTGGTGCGCAGCGCCTACAACCCGCTGATCTTCGACGTGAAGGACTTCGGGGTGGGCGTCATGTCCGCCGACGGCGACCTGTGGGCCGACGCCCCGGGCCTTCCCGTCTTCACCGGGGTGCTGCCCGCCAGCGTGAAGTCCGGGCTGGCGAAGTGGGGCCGCGACGGCATCCACGACGGCGACGTCTTCGTCGTCAACAGCCCGTACCTCAACGGCACCCACATCTCCGACACGGCCGTGTACATGCCCGTCTTCCACGGCGGGCGGCTCGTGGCCTTCACCGGGTCCATGGCCCACTGGGCCGACGTCGGCGGCATGAGCCCCGGCGGGTGGACCGTCAACTCCACCGAGATCTACCAGGAGGGCATCGCCTTCACCCACCAGCGGCTGCTGCGCCGCGGCGAGGTGAACGAGGACGTCTTCGACCTCATCGCCGAGAACATGCGCGTGCCCCAGACGGTGATGGGCGACCTGTGGGCGCAGATCGCCACCGCCCGCACGGGCGCCGAGCGCGTGCAGCAGCTGTGCGACAGGTACGGCGCCGACGAGGTCGAGGCGCTCATGGCGCACGTCATCGCCAGCACCGAGCGCGCCCTGCGCCGCGAGGTGGCCGCCATGCCCGACGGCGTGCTGGAGACCGGCTTCCGGTTCGACTTCAGCGGCGTCGACCGGGAGGAGGTCCCGGTGGTCCGCATCCGCACCACGATCACCGGTGACCGCGTCGAGGTCTCCTTCGAGGGCACCTCGAAGCAGTCCTCCGGACCCATCAACGCCGGCGAGCAGGCCGTGCGCGCCACGGTGGCCGAGGCGCTCAAGGGCGTGCTCGACCCGCTGGGGACCGCCAACCAGGCGCACCTGGAGCTGGCCGACATCGTCTGGCCGAGCACGCCCTCGCTGGTCAACCCCGTCAAGCCGGCGCCGTGCGACTCCTACGGCTACCTCATGACCGGTGTCATCGAGACCATGCAGCAGTCCTTCGCGGAGGTCGCCCCCGACCGCGTGCGCGCCGGCGGCTACCAGATGGTCTCGACGTACGTGATGTCCACGCGCGGCGACGCCGAGGACGCCTACGTCTTCGCCGAGCCCGTCCAGGGCGGCCACGGGGCGTTCCCCGGCCGCGACGGCGCCTGCATGATGTTCGTGACGGACGGCGACTGCTCCAACACCCCCGTGGAGGTGCTCGAGCTGCGCTTCCCGGTGCGCTGCGACGCCTTCGCCCTGGAGACCGCGCACTCCGGTGCGGGGGAGTTCCGCGGCGGCGCCGGGGTGCGGCGCGACCTGCGCGTGCTGCAGACCGGCTCCATGACGAAGACCGCCTCGGAGAGCACGGTCGACCCGATCGCCCTCGGGGTGCGCGGTGGCCTCACCGGGGCCCCCACGCACGTGGAGCTGGTGCACCCCGACGGCACCCTCGAGCGCGTCGACGAGCGGATCGTCGACAGGCCGGTCGCCGTCGGCACCGTCGTGCGCCAGCGCACCGGCGGCGGTGGCGGCTTCGGCAGCCCCACGGCCCGCGACCCCCACCGCGTCGCCTGCGACGTCCGCGACGAGCGGATCACCCTGGAGCAGGCCGCAGACCTGTACCGGGTGGCCCTCGTGCCCGGGACCCTGCCCGGCACCTGGGACGTCGACGACGAGGCCACCGCCGCGCTGCGCTCCAGCGCCCGAGAGCACAGCGCCGGCGCCTGATCCCGCACCGGCCCGGCGCAGCCCCCCCCGACCGCCGGGCCGGTGCGGCTCCACCCGATCCACCCGCACCACCGCACGCCCCCTCGCAGCGCCCACCCCGGACGCGCTGCCCCGCAGACCGGAGGACCCATGGTCTCGTCACCCCCACGTCGCAGGCCGCGCGCACGCCTGCTGACCGGCGCCGCTCTCGCCGCCGCCGCGCTGCTCGCCGGCTGCACCGCCCAGGCGCCCGCCGGCTCCGGCTCGGGCTCCGGGACGTCCGGCGCGGCCAGGCCGCTCAACGTGGCGTTCAACGTGGCGCCGACCACGATCGACCCGGCGTCGGGCTGCACCCTCGACGACGCCCGCCTCACCATGGCGCTCTACGTGCAGCTGCTGCAGCCGGGCCAGACGAAGGACGCAGACGGCGTCCCGTCGTTCGACCCGACCAAGGCCGAGCCGTACTTCGCCAAGAGCTACGACGTGTCCTCGGACGGCCTCACCTACACGTTCCACCTGCAGGACGGCTGGACCTTCCCCAGCGGCGAGCCCATGGACGCTGAGGCCGTCAAGTACTCCCTGGACCGCACCACCGCCATCGGTGGCTGCGGGTCGGCGATCATCAACGACCTCTACCTCTCGCCCACGCTCATCAAGCAGGTCACCGCGACCGACGCCACGACGGTCACCGTCGAGCTGTCCACCCCCGACCCCGACTTCCCGCTCGCGCTGGCCACCCCGGCCGGCTCGATCGTCGACCCGTCGGTGGTCGAGGCCAACGGCGGCACCACCGCCGGCAAGCCCAACGAGTGGATGGCCTCCCACGAGGCCGGCTCCGGCCCGTTCCGCCTGAAGTCCTTCGAGCCGGGCACCAAGGCCGTGCTCGAGCGCGACCCCGACTTCAAGGGCGAGGCCCCGGCCTCGCAGACCATCAACGTCAGCTGGGTCAAGACCGACTCGGCGATGCTGCTGCAGGCCCAGAACGGCGAGCTCGACGTCGCCCAGGGGCTGAGCAAGAGCTCCGCGAAGTCGCTCGAGGGCAGCGCCGACACGCAGGTCATCGCCAGCACGGCGACGGCGAACATGCAGATGCTCATGCCCAACGACAAGGCGCCGTGGGACAACGCGAAGCTGCGCGAGGCCGTCACGTACGCCATCCCCTACCAGGACATCCTCGACAACGTCCTCAAGGGCTACGGCCAGCTGTACTACGGCCCCGTCCCGCCGAGCATGCCCGGCTACGACGCCTCGGTGGCCGGCGCGCGCACCTACGACCTCGCCAAGGCCGAGCAGCTCATGAGCGAGGCCGGCGTGAGCGGACCCGTCGAGGTCACCCTCGACACCATCTCCGGTGACACCAACCAGGCCGCGATCGCGACCATCCTGCAGGGCTCCCTCAAGGAGATCGGCATCACGGTCAACGTCAACCCGCTGTCGGAGAGCGCGTGGGGCGAGGCGGTCTACGGCCGCACCGCGCAGGCCGCGCTGCGCCTGGACGGGCCCGCGGTCTTCAACGCCGGCTACTACCTGTCCTACGACGAGCGCTGCGGCATCGAGTACAACACCGGCGTGATCTGCGTGCCGGGTAACGCGGCGCTGCTCGACACCGTCCGCTCCAGCTCCGACGAGGCGGCCCGCACCGCAGCCCTCGACCAGCTGCAGGCGAACTGGGTGGCAGCCAGCCCCAAGGCGATCCTCTACCTCGACAAGACCGCCGTCGCCGTGAAGAAGGGCACCACGTACCTGTGGAACCCGATCACCGACATGCGGACCTGGAAGGCCGCCTGAGCCTGATGAGCACTCCCGCCGCGGACGTGTGGCTCACCGGGGGCACCGTCTTCGACGCCACCGGCCGGGAGCCGTTCCGCGCTGACCTCCGGGTCAGCGCGGGGCGGGTCGCGGAGGTGGTAGCCCTCGACCCGACCGCCCGGCCCGCGGACCGCCGCGGGCCGGGGGTGGTCGTCGAGGACGTCACCGGGACCACGGTGCTGCCCGGGCTCGTCGACGCCCACGCCCACGTGGGCATCCTGCGCCTGCACGGCCAGGCGGCGCTGCCGGCCCCCGTGCAGGCCGCCATGGTCTTCGCGGTCCTCGCCGACTCCCTCGCGCAGGGCTTCACCACTCTGCGCGACCTCGGCGGCGTCGACGGCGGCCTGGTGGAGGCGGTGCGCCGGGGCCTGGTGCCCGGTCCGCGACTGCTGCCCAGCGGGCAGATCCTCAGCCAGACCGGCGGCCACGGGGACTTCCGCGGTCCGACGCCCGGCGGCGCGGACCCTTGCCAGAACCCGAGCACCGGTGCCGACGGGTTCACCCTCCCGATGCTCCTGGTGGACGGGCCCGACGCCGCCACGCGCGCCGCCCGCGCGCAGTTCCACCGCGGCGCCACCCAGATCAAGGTCTTCGCCACCGGCGGGCTGCTGTCGCACGGCGACCCCATCGAGGCGCCGCAGCTGAGCGAGGCGGAGCTGCGCGCCGTCGTCGAGGTCGCCGCGGACCGCGGCAGCTACGTGACGGCCCACGCTCACAGCCCTCGCGGGCTGCAGCGCGCCGTGCGCGCCGGAGCCCGCTGCATCGAGCACGCCACCCTGGTCGACGAGGAGACCGTCGAGCTCATGGCCGCGCACGACGTCGCCGCGGTCGGCACGCTGACCGTCTCGGAGGTGCTCCGCGTGGACCCCGCCAGCCTCGGCGCCGGCCCCGTGGACGCCGGGGACTCCGCGCGGCTGCGCGAGTCCGCCGCCCGCGCCATCGACGCGCTGGAGCGCGCGGGCGTGCGCCTCGGCTGCGGCTCCGACCTCATCGGCGAGCGCCAGCACCGCCGCGGCTGGGAGGTGGCGCTGCACGCGCGCCTGTCCGGGGCGTCGGTGGCGCTGCAGCGCGCCACCCGCGTCAACGCCGAGATCTGCGGGATCGCCGACGAGGTCGGAACCCTCGAGGTGGGGAAGGTGGCGGACGTCGCCGTCTTCGACGGCGACCTGCTGGCGCACCCCGACCTCCTCATGACCACCCGGCCGAGGCTCGTCCTCGCCGGCGGCGCCGTGGTGTCCCGGACCCCCCGAGACCACCGAGACCACCGGGACACCGAGGAGGCGTCGTGAAGGGCACCCGCGTCCAGGCCGGCGCCGCCGTGGGGCTGCTGGCGGCGCTTGTCGTGCTCGCCGTGGCCGGCGTCTTCCTGCGCGAGACCGCGATCGCCGTCGACGTGTCGCAGGCGCTGCAGCCGCCCGGGCCGGGCCACTGGTTCGGCACCGACGCCCAGGGCCGCGACGTCTTCTCCCGGGTGGCCGTCGGCACGAGCATCGCCCTGGCGTCCGGGCTCGGCACGGTCGCCGTGGGCGGCGGGCTCGGCCTGCTCATCGCGCTGGTCTGCGGCCTGGGGCCGCGCTGGCTCGACGCCGTGCTCGTGCGCCTGCTCGACGCGGTGATGGCCTTCCCGGCGCTCCTGCTGGCGCTGGCCGTCACGATGGCGTTCGGCACCGGGCTGCTCACCGCGCTGCTCGGCGTGGTGGTCACGGTCATCCCGGTGTTCGCCCGCACGCTGCGCGCCGAGGCCCGGCGCGCCACCTCGGAGCCGTTCGTCCAGGCCGCCCGCACCATCGGCCTGTCCACCCCGCGGATCGCGGTGCGCCACGTGGTGCCCTACCTCGGCACGACGTTCTCGGTGCAGACGGCGGCCAACGTCGGCAACGTCATCCTCGTGCTGTCGGGGCTGAGCTTCATCGGCGTCGGCGCGCAGCCCCCCACTCCCGAGTGGGGCGCGATGATCACCGACGGCCTGCAGAACGCCCTGACCGGTCAGTGGTGGACCGGGGTGTTCCCCGGCCTGGCGCTGCTGGTCACCGTGGTGGCCGTCAACCTCCTCGCCGACAGCATCCCCGCCGTCCGCGCCGCGCGGCTCGCCCGGCGCCGCGGCGCCCGGCCGCCGTCGTCCCGGTCGTCCGCGTCGTCAGCGGCTCCGGTCGTCGTGGGCTCCGAGCCCGTCCCCGCCGCGTCCGCGAAGGAGGCCTGATGCCCACCACGACCACCTCCCGGCTGCCCGGTGCCGCAGCCCTGCGGCGCGGCGCCGGCGCGCTGCTCGGCGTCCTCGCGACGCTGCTGCTCGCCTCGGTCGTCTCCTTCGTCGTGCTGCGCGCGGTGCCCGGTGACCCCGCCCGGCTCATCGTGGGACCGCTCGCCACCCCCGACGTCCTCGCCGGCGTGCGCGCCCAGCTGGGCCTGGACGACCCGCTGTGGCTGCAGTACCTGCGCTACGTCCGCGACTTCGCCACCGGCCAGTGGGGCTACTCCTACAGCAACGGCGCCGACGTCACCGCGGTGATGGCCGCTCGCCTGCCCGCCACGCTGGAGCTGGCGCTGTGGGCGTTCCTCTTCGCCGTCGTCGGCTCCGTGGTGGTCGCCACCCTCGCCAGCTTCCGCCGCGGCGCGCTCGCCGCCGTCGCCAAGGTCGTCTCGCTGGTCGGGCTCGGCACCCCCCAGTTCTGGGTGGCGCTCGTGCTCATCCTGCTGCTCGGCAGCGGCGGCCTGGGCCTGCTTCCCGGCCCCTCGGGACGGCTCACGAGCTTCCTCGAGCCGCCGCCCCACGTCACCGGGCTGTACACGGTGGACGGCCTCCTGGCGGGGCAGCCGATCGTCTTCTCCGACGCCCTCGCCCACCTGGCGCTGCCCGCCATCAGCCTGGCCATCATCCCCGGCGCGTTCCTCACCCGGCTGCTCACCGCCAACCAGCTCGACGTCGCCAGGGCGCCGTTCGTCACGGTGGTCCGCAGCAAGGGCGTCTCGCGGTGGGCGGCCCACCGCCGCCACGTGCTGCACAACGCCCTGCTGCCCAGCGTCTCCTCCGCGGGGCTCGTGCTCGCCAGCCTCATCACCGGCAGCGTGCTCGTGGAGTCCGTCTTCAACTGGCCCGGCATCGGGCAGGTGCTCGTGCAGGGCATCCAGCGGCAGGACTTCGCCGTGGTGCAGGCGTTCGTGCTGCTCTCGGCGGTTCTCTACGTGGCCGCCAACACGGTCGCGGACCTCGCCGTGGCACTCATCGACCCGCGCCTGCGCGTGAGGGGAGGCTCGAAGTGAGCACGACGACGGGCACGGCGCTGCCGGCGTTGTCGGCGGAGGGCCTGCGCGTGGCCTACGGCGACGTCGAGGTGGTCCGCGGCGTCGACCTCGTGGTGCGCCCCGGCGAGAAGGTCGGCGTGGTGGGGGAGTCCGGCTGCGGCAAGTCGACCGTCGCGCTGGCGCTCATGGGGCTGCTCGCCAGCGGCGGCTCCGTCACCGGCGGCGTGGTCAGCGTGAGCGGGGCCCGCGTCGACTACCGCGACGAGAAGGCCCTCGACCGGATGCGCGGCTCGCAGCTGTCGCTGGTCTTCCAGGACCCGCTCACCTCGCTCGACCCCGTGAAGACCATCGGCTCGCAGATCGCCGAGGCGCTGCGCCGCTACAGCCCCCGCGCGTCGCGGGCCGCGGTGCGGGCGCGCTGCGCGGAGCTGCTCACCGCCGTCGGCGTGCCCGAGCCGGAGCGACGGCTCAAGCAGTACCCCCACGAGTTCTCCGGCGGCATGCGCCAGCGCGCGCTCATCGCCATCGCGGTGGCCAACGACCCCGCCGTCCTCATCGCCGACGAGCCCACCACCGCCCTCGACGTCACCACGCAGGCGCAGGTGGTGGACCTGCTCGACTCCCTGGTCGACAGGCTCGGCGTGGCCGTGGTGCTCGTGACCCACGACATCGGGCTCGTCTCGGAGTTCTGCGACCGGGTGCTGGTGATGTACGCGGGCCGCGTGGTCGAGGAGGTGCCGTCGGCGGCGCTGTTCGACGGCGCGGCCCACCCCTACACGCGCGCGCTGCTCGGGTCGCTGCCGGTGCCCGGGCGTCCGCGGTCGGAGGACCTGACGTGGATCCCCGGCGCGCCGCCGCCGCTGGCGGCGCTGCCGCCCGGGTGCAGCTTCGCGCCGCGGTGCGCCTGGGCGCAGCCGGAGTGCAGCGCGGGGCAGCCGCCCCGCGTCGTCGTCCCCGGCCCTGGTGGCGCTGGTGGTCCGGTGCACGCGGCCGAGTGCCGCCGCGCGCTGGACGTCGTGGCCTCCGGCCGCTCCGAGTCCCGAGCCGACGCCCGAGCCCAGGAGGCGACCCGTGGCTGAGCAGACCCCTCACGGCGCGGACGCCGGTGCGCCGCTGCTGCGCGTGCGCGACCTGCGCCGCTCCTACGGCGGACCGCGGTCCTACGCCGTGCTCGACGGGGTCTCCTTCGACGTGCGCCGCGGCGAGACCGTGGGCGTGGTGGGGGAGTCCGGCTGCGGCAAGTCGACGCTGGCGCGCGCGCTCGTGCGCCTCGACCCCGTCGACGACGGGAGCGTGGAGCTGGACGGCGTCGACCTCGCCTCGCTGCGCGGGGCCGCGCTGCGGCGGGAGCGCCGCCGCTTCCAGATGGTCTTCCAGGACCCGTTCGGCTCCCTCGACCCGCGCATGACCGTGCAGGAGGTCGTGGAGCAGCCGCTGGCCGTGCACGGCACCCCGCCGGCGGAGCGGGCGCGGCTCGTGGCGGAGATGCTCGACGACGTCGGCCTGGGCGGAGACTTCGCCCACCGCCTGCCGCCGGCGCTGTCGGGTGGTCAGCGCCAGCGCGTGGCGATCGCGCGGGCGCTGGTGCTGCGTCCGGACATCACCGTGCTCGACGAGCCGATCTCCGCCCTCGACGTGTCCGTGCAGGCGCAGGTGCTCACGCTGCTGCGCCGCGAGCAGCGGCGCCTGGGGCTGACCTACCTGTTCATCACCCACGACCTGTCCGCGGCCGAGCACTTCTGCGACCGCGTCATGGTGCTGTACCTCGGGCGGGTGGTGGAGACCGCGACGTCGGAAGACCTCTTCGCCTCGCCGCTGCACCCGTACTCGGCGGCGCTGCTGTCGGCGGCGCCGCAGCCGCGGGGCACCCGGGCGCGCGAGCGGATCCTGCTGCGCGGCGAGCCGCTGGCCCGCCGCCCCGAGGTGGGGTGCCCGTTCGCGTCGCGCTGTCCGGTCGGCCACGACCGCCAGGTCTGCCGCACCACGGCGCCCTCCCTGGCCCCGGCCGAGGGGGCCAGCTGCGGCGGCGGGCACCAGGTGGCGTGCCACTTCCCCGGTGAGCTCGTGGCCCAGCCCGTGGCTCGCGCCGCCGCCGTCTGACGATCGTGCGGCTGAGCGTCAGGTCGGCGGACCCGCCTGGGCCCTGAGGGCGGCGACGACGACGGCGAGGGCAGGCTGCCCCGACGCCGCGGCCCGCTGCGCGGCGAAGACCGTGCGGCGCGGCTGACCCGGCAGCTCCACGAGGCGGGCCGTCGTCTGGCGCCCGGCGTGCACGAGGTCGGGCAGGACGGCGACGGCGCAGCCGGTCTCCACCAGGCGCAGGTGCGTCTGCAGGTCGGCGCTGGTGAACCTCACGTCGGGCTCGAAGCCGCTCGTGCGGCACGTCTGCTCGGTGAAGTCACGGCTGGCGGTGCCCTCGGGCTCGGCCACCCACGGCAGCCCCGACGCGAGGTCGGCGAGGTCGTGGACGTCGGGGGCGAGGTGCTCCGGCGGCAGCGCCAGGCGCAGGGGGTCGCGGACCAGCTCGGTGCGCGCCAGGCCCGGCAGGTGCGGCCGGGAGTGCGCGGGGTACTCCTCGGCGACGACGAGGTCGAAGTCCCGGGCGCGTGAGGCCTCTGCGCGCAGGGCCGCCGACTCCAGCGCGGCGCCGGGCTCGGCCTGCACCACCTCCACCCGCAGCCCGGGGTGCTCGACGGCGAGCTGGCGCAGCGCGCCCGGCACCAGCGCGAGCGCCGCCGACTGGAACACGGCCAGGCGCACGCGCCCCGTGAGCGGCGCGAGCGGGCCGCCGCCGCGCTCGCGGGAGGTCACGGCCACGCGGGCGCTGGCCCGCTCGAGCACGTCGAGCACCTCACCGGCGGCCGCCACCAGCTCCTCGGCCTCGGCGGTGAGCACCACCCGGCGGCCCGAGCGGCGCAGCAGCGGCGCCCCCGCCTCCTTGGCGAGCAGCGTGAGCTGCTGGGAGACGTGGGAGGGGGAGTAGCTGAGCGCCTCCGCGGCCGCGGCGAGCGTGCCGCGCGCGGCGACCTCGCGCAGGAGCAGCAGCCGCCTCACGTCGAGCACGGGCGCTCCTCGCCGTCGTCGTTGCTGTCGTCGCTGTCGTCGTCCTGGTGGCGGGACGAGCGATCACCTGGGGTGAACGGTACTGCGCCTCAACGCTCATCGGTGGTGACCTGTTGCACGACGCCCGTCCGGCGCAGACTTCGCTGCATGACCGCCGCCGAGCTCAGCCGCCCCGCCGCTCCCACGGCTCCGGAGGTGTCCGTCGAGGACGTCGCCGCCCTCGTGCGCCGCTGGCTGGACGAGGCCGCCGCACACCCCGTCAAGGGCGCCGAGGCCCGCGCCGCCGACCAGCTCGCCGGCCTCCTGCGCGACCCCGACGGCCTGGCGTTCGCCACCGGCTTCGTCGACGGCGTCGTCCGTCCCGAGGATCCGGCCGCCGGCGCCGCCGTGCTGCGCCGCCTCGCCCAGCGCCCGCCGGCGTTCCTGTCCCCGGCGCTGCGCTCGGCCGTGAAGGCCGGAGGCGCGCTCGGGCCGGTGGTGCCCGGCGTCGTCGTCCCCGCCGCCAAGCGGGCGCTGCGCGAGATGGTGGGCCACCTCGTGGTCGACGCGACCGACGCCAAGCTCGGCACGAGCCTGGCCCGGACCCGCCGCGCCGGGACGCCGGACGCCCCCGTGCGCCTCAACCTCAACCTCCTCGGCGAGGCCGTGCTCGGCGGGCGGGAGGCCGACCGCCGCCTCGCGGGACTGCGCCGCCTCGTGGAGCGACCCGACGTCGACTACGTCTCGGTGAAGACCTCCGCCGTGGTCGGCCCGCACGCGCCCTGGGGGTTCGAGGAGGACGTCGAGCACGTCGTCGAGCGCCTCGCGCCGCTGTACGAGACCGCAGCGCGCACCGCCGGACGCCCGACGTTCCTGAACCTCGACATGGAGGAGTACAAGGACCTCGACCTCACCCTCGAGGTCTTCACCCGGCTGCTGGACCGCCCGTCCCTGAAGGGCTACGAGGCCGGGATCGTGCTGCAGGCCTACCTGCCCGACGCCCTCGCGGCCATGCAGCACCTGCAGTCCTGGGCCGCCCAGCGCGTGGCCACCGGAGGCGCCCCCATCAAGGTGCGCCTGGTCAAGGGCGCCAACCTCTCCATGGAGCGCGTCGACGCCGACGTCCACGGCTGGCCCCTGGCCACCTGGGACACCAAGGCCGCCTCCGACGCCCACTACAAGCGGGTGCTCGACTGGGCGCTCACCCCCGAGCGCACCGCCAACGTGCGCCTGGGCGTGGCCGGGCACAACCTCTTCGACATCGCCCACGCCTGGCTGCTCGCCGGTGCGCGCGGCGCCCGCGAGGGCATGGAGGTGGAGATGCTGCTCGGCATGGCCGCCGGGCAGGCCGCCGCCGTGCGTCGCGAGACCGGCTCGCTGCTGCTCTACACACCCGTGGTGCACCCGCGGGAGTTCGACGTGGCCATCGCCTACCTCGTGCGACGCCTCGAGGAGGTGGCCAGCCCCGACAACTTCATGTCGGCCATCACGGAGATCACGCCCGCCTCTCCGCTGTTCGCCCGCGAGCTGGCCCGCCACGAGGAGTCGCTGCGGCTGCTCGAGAGCTGGCGCGACCAGGCGCTCGTCGAGCACGGCGACGCCGACGCGCCCCCGCTCGCCCACCGCCGCTACGACCGGCCCGCGGACCGGTACCTCGCGCTGCCGCACGTGCCGTGGGAAGAGGGGTTCGTCAACACCCCCGACTCCGACCCGGCCGTCGAGGGCCACCGCGCCTGGGTGCGTGCCGCGCTCACCCGCGCCGCCACGTCGCGCGCCGGGACCACCGGCCGGCACAGCGCCACCGGCTCGCTCGTCGATGACGCCGAGCTCCTCGACGAGCTCCTCGCCCGCACGGCCACCGCCGGGGAGGCGTGGGGCCGCCGCCCTGCGCGCGAGCGGGCTGAGGTGCTGCACGCCGCCGGTCGCGCCCTGGAGGCGCGCCGCCCCGAGCTGCTCGAGGTGATGGCCTCCGAGGCCGGCAAGACCGCCGACCAGGCCGACCCGGAGATCTCCGAGGCCGTCGACTTCGCGCACTACTACGCGCGGCAGGCCCTCGAGCTGGCCGCGGTCGAGGCCCGCGACGGCGTCCGGGCCGTGCCCGCGCGCCTCACCCTGGTCACCCCGCCGTGGAACTTCCCCGTGGCGATCCCCGCCGGGGGCGTGCTCGCGGCGCTGGCCGCGGGCTCCGCCGTCGTCCTCAAGCCCGCTGAGCCCGCGCAGCGCTGCGGCGCGGTGCTCGCCGAGGCCATCGCGTCCGCCCTGGCCGAGGTCGGCGCGGCCGACGCGCTGCGCGTGGTCACCGTCGACGAGGGCGGCCTCGGCCGGCAGCTCGTGAGCTCGCCCCGTGTGGACCGCGTCATCCTCACCGGCGCGTACGCCACCGCTGAGCTGTTCCGCACCTTCCGCGCCGACCTGCCGCTGCTGGCGGAGACGTCCGGCAAGAACGCGATGGTCGTCACGCCGTCGGCCGACCTCGACCTCGCCGCGAGGGACGTCGTGGCGTCGGCGTTCGGGCACGCCGGGCAGAAGTGCTCCGCGGCCTCGCTCGTGGTGCTCGTCGGGTCGGTGGCCACCTCGCGCCGCTTCCACGACCAGCTGCTCGACGCCGCCGCCTCCCTCGTGGTGGGTGCCCCGTGGGACCCGCGCACGCAGGTCGGCCCCGTCACCGAGCGGCCCGAGCCGGGCTCCGCGCTGCACTGGGGGCTCACCGAGCTGGAGCCCGGGCAGCACTGGGCGCTCGCGCCCCGCGCGCTCGACGTCCCCGCCGACGGCCCCGAGGCCGCGCTCGCGGGGCGCCTGTGGACGCCGGGCATCCGCTCCGGTGTTGCGCGCGGCTCGAAGTACCACCGCACCGAGGTGTTCGGGCCGGTGCTCGGCGTCATGACGGCGCGCACGCTGGACGAGGCGATCGACGTCGTCAACGACGTCGACTACGGGCTCACCTCCGGCATCCACTCCCTCGACGCGGGCGAGCTGCGGCGGTGGGCGTCGCGCATCCAGGCCGGCAACCTCTACGTCAACCGCGGCACCACGGGCGCCATCGTCCAGCGCCAGCCGTTCGGCGGGTGGAAGCGCTCCGCGGTGGGCGCGGGCACCAAGGCCGGTGGACCCTCCTACCTGCTGGGGCTCACCCGGTGGGAGCGCACTGATGACGCGGACGCGCTCGAGGGTGCGGGCTTCCTGGCCCGCGCCGCGGCGTCCGACGCCGCCGCGTGGGAGTCGCTGCTCGGCTCCCCGCAGGACCCGTCGGGCCTGGTCTCCGAGCGCAACTGGCTGCGCCACGTGCCGACGCCGGTCACCGTGCGCGCCGTCCCCGGTGCCTCGCCGGTCGACGTCGAGCGAGTCCTCGCCGCTGCTGCGCGGACCGGAGCGCCCGTCGAGGTGTCGCTGGCCGCGCCCCTGCCGTGCGCCCCGACCGCCGTGGTCGAGGACGACGACGCCTGGCTGGCGCGCGCCGCGGCTGCGCCGTCGTCGTCGCTGACGCGGGTGAGGCTCATCGGCCCGGCCGGTGCTCGTGAGGGCGCTGCCGCCGCGGCGAGCGCGCTCGCGGGGGCCACCGGCGGTCGTCCCGACCTCGCCGTGTGGCACGGCCAGGTCACGGCCTCCGGCCGCCTGGAGCTGCTCCCGTTCCTCCGCGAGCAGGCCGTCAGCGCCACGGCCCACCGGTTCGGCACGCCGTCCCCCCTGGTGGACGACCTGCTGTCCTGACCGCTCGTCCGGCGCTGCGAGACCGGGGGGCCGCAGCGCCGGACGAGCCCCACACCTCCCTTCCCGCCGGACCCCTGGCCCGACCGCTCCTTCCTGAGCTGCGGAGGTGGCCCCATGCCCGCTGAGATGGCCCCTTCGCGACGCAGATGGCCCCATCGACGCTGCCGATGGGGCATCTGCGCAGCCAAGGGGCCATCACGAAGGAGCCGGAGCGCGGTGCCACGATCCCCGGCGTGGACGACGTGCGCGTGGGGTTCGCCGGGCTGGGGATCATGGGTGCTCCGATGGCGGGCCACCTCCTCCGAGCGGGTGTCCCGCTGACGGTGTGGAACCGCTCGCCAGCACCGGCGCTGGCCCTGGAGGCCGCCGGCGCTCGCCGCGCCGTCGACGTCCTCGACCTGTTCGAGCGCAGCGACGTCGTCGTCCTCATGCCCGCGAACGCCGACGCCCTCGACGACGTCCTCGCCGCCCTGGGTGACCGGCGCAGCGAGCTGCTCGCCGGGCGGACGGTGGTCAACACCGGCACGGTGGCGCCGGAGCGCTCGCGCGCGCTGCCCGAGCGGGTCTCGGCCGACGGCGGCGTGCTCGTCGAGGCGCCGGTCTCCGGGTCCCGCCGCCCTGCCGAGGAGGCGGCGCTGGTGGGGATGACGGCCGGTGCGCGCGACGCCGTCGAGCGCGTCACCCCGCTACTGCGCCACTTCTGCGCCTCCACCACGTTCTGCGGTGAGGTCCCAGCGGCGCTGACGACGAAGCTCGCGGTGAACACGTTCCTCATCGCGCTGATGACCGGGCTGGCGGAGTCCTTCCACTTCGCCGCGGCCCACGGACTCGATCCCACGCTGCTGCGCGAGGTGCTCGACTCCGGGCAGGTGTCGTCGCCGATCTCCAGGGTGAAGTCCGCCGAGCTCGTCGACCAGGACTGGGCGCCACGGGCCTCACTGGCCGACGTGCTCATGAACGCCTCCCTCATGACCGACGCCGCGCGCGCTGCCGGGATCGCGAGCCCGCTGCTCGACGTCTGCCGCGACTTGTGCGCGGAGGGCGTGGAGCGCGGCGACGGCGGTCTGGACGTGGCGGCGGTGGTGCGGACGATCACCGACCGGAGCGCACGCGAAAGCGTCCCTCCGCCCGAGAAGACGCCCCAAGAGGCGCGCTGACGGGGCGTCTTCTCGACTCATGAGGCGCTTCCTCGGTCGAAGGGCGGACCGCTCTGCGGATGTGGCGCGGAGCCGCATGATCGTGCGAGGTGGTGCCGGGCCGGGCGGGGTGGTGGTGCACCAGCGGCCGCCGAGGGAGCGAGCGTGCACCGGTCCTCTGACGTGCCGCGCCGCGCCGGCGCGCCTACGGTCGAACGATGCCCCTCGAGTTCGGAACCACCGTCCCCTTCGTCACCCTCAACGACGGCGTGCAGATCCCGCAGGTCGGCCTCGGCGTCTTCCAGGTCGCGCCCGAGAGGACCGACGAGACCGTGCTGGAGGCTCTGTCCAGTGGGTACCGGCACGTCGACACCGCGGCCGGCTACCGCAACGAGGCCGGTGTCGGTGACGCGCTGCGCACCGCCCAGAGCAGCCTCGGCCTGACCCACGAGGACGTCTTCGTCACCACCAAGCTCGCCAACGCCGACCGCGCCGGCGGCCGCGACGCGGCGCTGGCGGCCTTCGACGACTCGATGGCCAAGCTGCAGCTGGAGCGCCTCGACCTGTGGCTCATCCACTGGCCCGGCTCGGACCAGGTGAACTTCGTGGAGGTGTGGAAGACCTTCGCTGAGCTCAAGGAGGCCGGCCGCATCCGCTCCATCGGCGTCTCCAACTTCCAGAAGACGCACCTGCGCGCGCTGTTCGACGAGACCGGCGTGGTCCCCTCGGTGAACCAGGTGGAGCTGCACCCGTGGATGCAGCAGGAGGACCTGCGCGCGTTCCACGCCGAGCACGGCATCGCCACCGAGGCGTGGAGCCCCATCGGCCAGGGCGGTGACCTCCTCGCCGACGAGACCATCGGCAAGATCGCCGCCGCGCACGGCAAGGAGCCCGCGCAGGTCGTGCTCCGCTGGCACCTGCAGCTGGGGAACATCGTCATCCCGAAGTCGGTGACGCCCTCGCGCATCCGGTCGAACATCGACCTGTTCGGCTTCGAGCTCACCGACGAGGACATGAGCGCGATCGCCGGCCTCGAGCGCGGCCAGCGCCTCGGCCCGGACCCCGACGTCTTCGGCTGAGGCTGAGCCCACTTCCCGCTGCGGCGGAGTCCAGGGTCAGGAACGCACTGATCCTGACCCTGGACTCCGCCGCAGCCGGCAGGAGTGCCCGGTGCGTCAGGCGTCGACGCGCGAGCGCTGCTGGTGGGGCACGCCGGTGCCCGCGGCGTCGAGGTCGATCTCCGCGGCAGGGGCGGGCTCGGGCCACCCGATGCTGGGTGCGTGGCCGCGGAAGTTCTTGAGCCACCAGCTGTAATCCTCGGGGACGAGGTCGAACGGCGAGGGGTGGCCCAGCTCGCGCGCGGCCCACACCGGCCAGTGCGGGTTGGCCAGCGCCGGCCGGCCGAGGAAGACGAGGTCGAGGCCCGCCTGCACCGCGCGCTCGGCGTTGGCCGGCACCCCCAGGTTCCAGCTCACGCCGACGGGCAGGCCCGCCTCGCGCTTGACGCGCAGGGCCCGGGCGAGGAAGCCGGACGGCTCACCGAGCGGTGTGCCGTCCATGTCGGGGGTGTTGAAGCCGGCGGAGATGTCGGCCAGGTCGAGACCGTGCTCCTTCATGAGGGAGATCGCCGCGACGGCCTCGTCCATGGTGGCGCCGGCGGGGTGCAGGTCGTCGGCGCCCAGGCGCATCGTCAGCGGGATGCGCTCGGGGATGACGGACCGCACCGCGTCGAGGGCCTCGGTGTGGAAGCGCACCCGGTTCTCCAGGCTGCCCCCGTACTGGTCGGTGCGCTGGTTGGCGAGGGGCGAGAAGAAGCTCGCGCCGAGGTAGCCGTGCGCGTAGTGCATCTCGATCCACTCGTAGCCCGCCTCGACGGCCCGCACGGCGGTCTCGGCGTACGCCTGGTGGACCTCGGCGATCTCCGCGACGGTCAGCTCGTGCACCGGGTGGGGGTGGTCGGCTCCGTACGGCACCGCGGACGGGCCGCGGCACTCCCAGCCCTCGGGGTGGTCGGCGGCGATCTGGTGTCCGCCCTCCCAGGGCGCCACCGCGCTGCCCTTGCGGCCGGTGTGGCCCAGCTGGATGGCGCTGACGCCACCCATGGACTTCACGATGTCGGTGGTGCGCTTCCACCCGGCGATCTGGCTGTCGTCGTACAGGCCTCCGCAGTGCACGGTGGTGCGGCCGTCGGGGGTGATGGCGATCTGCTCGGGGAACAGCAGCCCGAAGCCGCCGGCGGCCCGGGCACCCAGGTGCATGACGTGGAAGTCGTTGGCGTGGCCGTCCACGGACCGGTACATCGTCATCGGTGACATGACGATCCGGTTGCGCAGCGTCACGCCCTTGAGGGTGAAGGGGGAGAAGAGGTCGGCCACGTCACGTCCTTCGCTCGGATCGGGGGGCCGGGTGGAACTGGCCTCGTGGACAGTCGACGACGTCCCCGCGTCAACGGTGTGTCAGGTCGTCGTGCGCTCAGTGACGACCTCCTCACAGCGCGCAGTGCTGGCTGAGAGCGGCGAGCATGGGCGGCGTGCACCTGGAGAACGTGGTCTGGGACGCCCGCGACCCGCGCGCGCTCGGCGGCTTCTGGGCCGCGGCGCTCGGCGCCCGCGTCATCACCGACGAGCCCGACCTCCTGGAGGCGCGGCTGGCGCTCGACCCGGCGACCGGTGCGTTCCTCGACCTGTGCTTCCCCCGCGTCGGGCACCCCAGCGCCGCGCCGCCTCGGCTCCACCTGGACCTCCGCGGCGGCACCGCGCTCGACGACCTCGTCCAGCGGCTGCTGGGGCTGGGGGCTGAGCCCGCGGACGTCGGCCAGGGCGACGACGTCCCCTGGACCGTCCTCGTCGACCCCGAGGGCGGTGCCTTCTGCGTCATGCCCGACCGCCCCGGGTACGAGGTCACGACCGGCCCGGTCGTCGGCCTGCCCCTCGACAGCGCCGACCCCGAGCGCGACGCCGCCTTCTGGGCGGCGGTCTCCGGCTGGAGGCGCACGGACGACGTCGCTGGTGCGCCCGCGCTGCAGCACCCCGGCGGCATCGGGCCCCTGCTGGCGCTCTGCCCGGAGCCGCGCCCCAAGCCAGCAGGACGGGGCGGCAAGAACCGCGTCCACCTCGACGTGCGCCGCGACGCGTCGGACCTGCAGGAGCAGGACGACGACGGCGAGCGCGCGGTGGTCGAGCGGCTGCTCGCGCTGGGCGCGACGTCCCTGTCGGCTCCTGGCGAGCTGCCGTGGCTGGTCTTCGCCGACCCGTCCGGCAACGAGCTCTGCGTGCTGCCTCCCTCGCCGTCGACCTGACGCGGCCCGGGGGCTGCCCCGGGGGGGGGGCGGGTCTCGGGTATCGGCCCGATCAGGGGAGGAAGTGCCCCATGGGTGCAGAAGACGCCTCATGGATGCGGAAAGCGCCCCATCGATCCGGCTGATGGGGCGCTTTCTGCGAGGAAGAGGCGTCGTCTGCCCCGCCGACGGGGCGTCGTCAGTGGGCGGCGGAGCCGGCGGCCTTCGCGCCGCGCTTCGGCACGAGGTGCATGACGACGACGAGCACCGCTCCGACCAGTGCGCCGACCAGCGCCGAGAACGCCGTGTTGACCAGCCACCCGAGCACCCCGCCCAGCGCGCCGGTCGCGTCGTGCACGGCCTCCTCCGCGTGGTGCACGAGGCCGTACGGCCCGTGCCAGCCGAGCTCGTCGGTGCCCACGAGCAGGATGTGGCCGCCCACCCACAGCATCGCCACGACGCCCACGGTCGACAGCGTCGAGAGGACCACCGGCATCGCCTTCACGAGCCCGCGCCCGAACGCCGCCACCCCGCTCGAGCTGCGCTTCGACAGCGCGAGCCCGATGTCGTCCATCTTCACGATGAGACCCACCGCGCCGTAGACGACCGCCGTGATGAAGACCGCCACGACGGCGAGGATGATCGCCTGCTCCCACACCGGCTCGGCGCCGACCTCGTTGAGGGCGATCACCATGATCTCCGCGGACAGGATGAGGTCGGTGCGCACCGCCGAGGAGACGATGCCCTTCTCGCGCTCGGCCGGGTCCTGCGCGGCGCTGGCGGCCTCGTCAGCGGCGGCCGCGTGCCCGTGGCCGACCACGCCGCGCCTCTCCTGGACCTTCTCCCAGATCTTCTCCGCGCCCTCGTAGGACAGGTACAGCCCGCCCAGCATGAGGATCGGCGTGAGCAGCCAGGGCAGGAACGCGCTCAGCAGCAGCGCGACCGGCAGGATGATCAGCAGCTTGTTGCGCAGCGAGCCCTTGGTGATGCGCCAGATGATCGACAGCTCGCGCTTCGGCTCGATGCCCTGCACGTAGCGGGGCGTCACCGCGGCGTCGTCCACCACCACCCCGGCCGCCTTGGCGCTGGCGCGCCCCGTGGCGGCGGCGACGTCGTCGATCGAGGCCGCCGACATCCGCACGAGCGCGGCGACGTCGTCGAGGAGCGCGAACAGCCCGCCGCTCACCGCCGCACCCCCGCGACGGCGGACGTGTCGGGCTCGAGCGCGGAGGCCTGGTGCACGGGCGCGAGCCTAGGGCTGGGAACCGCCTGATCGCAGGCTCCGCGCGTGCAGCTCCCGGACGCGGTCGGCCAGCTGCGGCGCCGGTCCGTCGACCACCGCGGCCGGCAGCACGGCGCTGATGGGCAGCGCGGCCACCGGCGACGCGTCCTCGCCGGCATCGTCTCCGCCGCCCGTCTCGCGCCGCCACGCCGTGAGCTGGGCCGTGGTGGTGGCGACGACGATGCGCCCTAGGCCCACCCAGCCGTGCGCCGCGGAGCACATCGCGCAGTGCTCACCGGACGTGTACGCCGTGGTCGACGACCGCTGCTCCACCGGCAGGTGCGCGCCGGCCCACTGCGCCAGCGCCAGCTCAGGGTGGCGCGTGCCGTCACCGCCGCCCACGCGGTTGCGGTCCTCGAACAGCACCTCACCGCTCGCGCTGACCAGCAGCGACCCGAACGGCTCGTCGCCCGCGGCGACGGCCTCCTCGGCGAGGTCGACGCAGCGGGTCAGGTGCGCGAGGTCGCGCTCGTCGAGGGGCACGCGCCCGAGGGTGCCAGCGGTCCGGCGCCCCGACCACCGCGACCGGCTCGGCAGCCGCCGTGCGGCACACTCCGGTGACCACCCCTGAGCGGAGGACCACCGTGGCAGCGCACGACGACGACCCTCGCCGCAGCGACCGAGCACAGCGACGGCCGGGAGAGCGGCCCGTCGACCCGCAGGCCGCCCGGCACGACAGCGCCTCGCGCTTCGCGGACTCCGTCGGCCACGGCGTGGACGGCTTCCTCACCGGTGCCGCTGGCGGCACGGACCTGAGCCGGCCCTTCCCCGACCGCGACCCGCTCGCCCCCCCGTCGGGCTGGGCCATCGCCGCGCCGCTGCTGCTCGTCCTCGCCGCTGGCGCCGGCTACCTGGGCTGGCGGGCCATCTCGTGACGCCCTCCGCCGGCGGACGCCCCGCGCGGGCGCTCGTCGCGGTGGTGACCACGGGCGGCACCATCGCCAGCACCACCGGCGAGGACGGCGTCAGCCGCCCCACGCTCTCTGGCGAGGGCGTCCTCGGGGACGCCGCCCAGCGCGCCGGTGTGGAGGTGCGCGTGGTGGAGGCGCTGCGCGTCGACTCCTCCACCACGACCCTCCCTCAGGCCGACGCCGTGCGCGCCGCCGTCGCCGACGCCCTCACCGACCCCGCGGTGGTGGGGGTGGTGGTCGTCCACGGCACCGACTCCCTCGAGGAGACGGGGTACCTGCTCGACCTCCACCACGACGACGAGCGCCCGGTGGTGGTCACCGGCTCGCAGCGCACCGCCGACGCCCCCGCCTCCGACGCCCCCGCCAACCTCCTCGCCGCGCTGGTCGCCGCCGCGGACCCGGTCCACCGCGGCGCGGGGGTGCTCGTGGCCTTCGGCGGTGCGCTGCTGCCGGTGGCGGGCACCACCAAGCGGCACACCACCGACCTCGCCGCCTTCGCCCCGGCCGCCGCACCGCTGCCGCGAACCGCGCCCTTGACCCCCGCTGCAGCACCGGTCCCGTGGCCGCGCGTCGACGTCGTCGCCGTCGTGCCCGGTGACGACGGCGCGGTGCTGCGCGCGGTCCTCGGCCTCGGCGCACGCGGCGTGGTGCTGCAGGCGCTGGGGTCCGGCAACGCCACCGCCGCCGTGGTGACCGCGGTGCGCGGCGCGACCGCCGGCGGGGTGCCCGTGGTGCTCACCACGCGCGTGCCCGACGGGACGGTGGTCCCCTCCTACGGCGACGGCGGGGGCGGCGCCGACCTCGTGGCCGCCGGTGCCGTGCCCGCGGGGCTGCTGCGCGCCGGGCAGGCGCGGGTGCTCCTGGCCGCGCTGCTGCGCGGGACCCCCGCGGGCTCGGCTGAGGGCTCGGTGGACGTGCTCGCGCTCGTCGCGGAGCAGTTCCGGCGGCGCGGGGCACCGGCGCTGCGCTGAGGTGCACACGGGTGACCCGCCCGGGACGGACGAGGGGACTGCGGCGGGGCCGCTGGTGCTCGGATCACCGGCTGCGCCAGGATGCCCGGCGCACGCCTGATCATCGACCGAGACCTCAGGGAGACGCCATGTCCCAGCAGCCTGCGCAGTACGGGTACGGCGCCGCGCCCGTGCAGCGGCCCACCGAGACCATGGCGATCCTCGCCATCATCTTCGCGTTCGTGTTCTCCCCGCTCGGCATCGTCTTCGGTGTCATCGGGCGCAAGAACATCGCCAGGAACGGCAACAGCGGCCGCGGCCTGGCGACCGCCGGCATGTGGTTGGGCACAGCCTTCACCGCTTTCGCCATCATCGGCTACATCGGGATCTTCGCGCTCGCCGCGAGCATGCAGACCGCTCCCTGAGCCACAGCTCCACCCGGCCCGCGCTGGGCCGGGCCCTCACCAGCCGCCGTCCGCGCCCTCGTCCTCCGACGGAGCGGGCGGCGGCTGCTGCGTGAGGGCCGTTGACGGCCGCGGTGTTGCGCCGATCAGACCACGCGGAGATCCGCCGACGTCCCGGGCATCAGGTGCGCCGCAGACCGGCCGATGGACTCTGTGAGCGCCCCTCGGCGCTCGAGCACCGAGAGGTCCGTGATGAACACCCCCGCACAGACCGGTCACCCCCGGCCCCACCCGACGGCACCCGAGGTCGAGCCGGCCGTCGGCTCCGCCCGCCACCGGACGCCGGGGCGCGCCCGGTGAGCCTGCTCGACAGCCCCGTGGAGCGCGCCGCCGACGGTGGGAGCAGCGAGGCGGACGGAGCCGGTGAGCGGGCGACCGCGCTGCACACGGTCGAGGAGCTGCTGGACGTCGTCGACGAGCTGGCCGCCCGCCGCCCCGTGGCCGCCCGGCTCGTGGCGATGACCGCCGACAACTCCGTCGGCTCGCCCGAGCTGGCGGCGGTGCTCACGTGCGACGTCACCCTCACGGCCCGGGTGCTGCGCCTCGCCAACAGCGCCTACTACGGCCTCGGCGGCCGGGTCCGCACCGTGCCGTTCGCCGTCACGCTGGTCGGCTTCACCACCATCCGCGCCATGGCCGCCGCGGCGGTGGTCGGGGCCGACGCCGAGGAGGTGCTGCCCCGCAGCTTCTGGGCCCGCTCCCGGGCCGTCGCTCGTGCCTGCGACGAGATGGCGCCGTCCTTCGGCGTCGCCCGCCTGGACGCGTTCACCCTCGGCCTGCTGGCCGGGCTCGGACAGGCGGTGCTCTCCCACGCCGCCCCTGACGTCTACACCGGGCTGCTGGAGGAGCAGGAGGTGGCAGAGGGCGGCCGAGCGGCGCTCGTCGCCGCCGAGGTGCGCGCCTTCGGGGTGCCGCACAGCGAGGTCTCCGCGCTGGTGCTCTCCTCGTGGAGCTTCCCGCGGGAGGTCGTCGACGCGCTGCACCTGCTCGACGCGCCGTCGGCCCGCTCGACGCCCTGGTCGACCTGCCTGGCCACGGCCGTGGAGGCCGCCGGCCGCCTCGACGACAGGCCCGAGCTGCGCACCGACGTGGCCGTCATCTCCGAGGGCGTCATCACCGAGGACCGCGTGACCGCGATGATGCCCCGCCTGCGCGAGGCCGAGTCCGACGCCGACTGGTGAGGCGGCTCAGCCGAGCGCGCCGACCTCCGCGCACGGCTGCTCGGCCGCGCTGAGGAGCCCGGCGAGACCGGCTGCCCGTGCCCGGGACAGGTTCGCCGAGGGCCACCCCTCGTCCGAGGCGTCCTGCTCCGACCGTCCTCCGGCCACGCTCCACAGCACGCAGGGCCCCTCGGCGCCGAGCGCCGCCGGGTCCTCGCGCAGGGCGTCGGCCAGCCCCGGGGCCGCGTCTGCCGACAGGGTCGACAGGTACGCCACGTCGGGGCCTGCACTCGCGCTGCTGCCGGCGGTGCCCGCGGCGCCGCGCGCCAGCTGCGCACGGGCGATGGCGGCGTCGGGGTCGGCAGCGGTCAGGCCCAGCAGGCACGCGGCGGCCACCGCGACGGCGGCGTGCGGCACCCACGGCTGCTGGCGGCGCCGCTGCCAGCGGGCACCGGCCACCAGCAGCAGCACGAGCAGCCCGGCGAGCCCGGCGCAGACGACCCCCACGCCGATGCGCAGCCGCGTGAGGCCGTAGGCGTCGACGTAGGCCCGCAGGTCGGCCAGCGCCGCGGCGTCCAGGCCGAGGGACAGCGCGCACAGCAGGGCCAGCGCGGCCCGCGGCCCCGCCGTCATGGGCGTGCACCGCACCGCCAGGGCGACGACGGCGAGCACGAGCGCCGTGGCGACCACCAGCTGCGCGAAGCCGGCGTGCACCTGACCGGCGAGCGTGGCACCGGCGGTGTCGGCCACCTCCGGCGCCGTCAGGCGCACCACGAGGAAGGCGGCGAAGAGCGCGTCCAGCGCGCCCAGCGGCAGCAGCCACTCCACGCGGCGCGCCAGCACCGGGCGCGGACGCCGCCCCGCCGGCGGGCCACCTGTGCTGCCAGACGTGCTCCCCGCGGGGGAGCGGCGGGCGGCGTCCCAGGCCGTGGACAGCGCCGCGGACAGCGCCACCGCGGCGAGGGCGAACACGACGGCGCGGCCCACCACGAGGTCGGGGCGGGTCCCCAGCAGCGTGCTGGTCAGCCGGGAGAGCGCGTCGGCGAGCCAGGCTCCGGTGCTGCCCGTGAGCTTCTCGAGCAGACCGCCGAAGCGCGCGTCGGCGCTGGCCAGCAACGGCACGAAGACCACCAGCAGCACGGCCGTCACCGCGGTCGCCCGCAGCGCGGGCACGAGCCACGGCCACCGCCGCACTGCCCGGCGGGGACGGGCGGCGCGCAGCAGCAGCACGCGGCGCACCCCGCGGGCCGTCCACCCCGTGCCCGAGGCGACGCGCGCCAGCGGGCGCAGCGGAGCGAGCAGCACGGCGCTCCACACCCGCACGCGGCCGGTGGGCGCCAGCGCGAGGGCTCCCAGCAGCAGCGCGGCCAGCAGGTCCAGCGCCACCACCCAGCCGGCGTCGCGCAGCGCCGCCGAGCCGGCCAGCAGCACCGCCGCGGTGCCGTGCACCAGCTGCCAGCCACCGGGCCGGCCCGCCCGACCGGCCGGCCGCGCGTCGCGGACCACGACGACGACGGCGAGCGCCACGGCCAGCGCCAGCACCGCGACGCCCGCGCCCGGCCGCTCGCCGGGGAGCACGCGGGCGGCCAGCGCCGCGACCGCTCCCACCGCCACGAGCGCGCGCAGCGGCGCGGCGGGGGCGTGGGTGAGCAGCTCCCGGCCCACCGACCGGACGGGCGGAGCCGGGGGAGCGGGTGCAGGCACGGAGGGCCTCCTGGGGGCAGGCGGGTGGAGGCCCCCGGGGTGTCCGGGTGCCTGGCGACGACGAAGGGGCGACGAAGGGGCGACGAAGGAGGAGGAGGGCGTCTCAGGCGGGGAGGGTGACGACCACGCGGCAGCCACCGGCGGGCTGCAGGTCGGGCAGCGGGTCGGCGATGCGCACGGACCCGCCGTGCAGGTCCACCACCCACCTCACGATGGCCAGGCCCAGCCCGCTGCCGCCGGTCTGCCCGGCCGAGCGGGCGCGGGAGGTGTCGGTGCGGGCGAACCTGTCGAAGACCCGCTGGCGGTCGGCGGGGTCCACGCCGGGGCCGGCGTCGAGCACCTCCAGGACCAGGCACCCGGTGGGTCGTCCGTCGTCCTCCTGGAGGCGTCCGGTGACGTGCACGGCGGAGCCGGGCGGGGAGTGGCGGGTGGCGTTGTCGAGGAGGTTGGCGAGCACCTGGGCGAGGCGCTCCGGGTCGGCGTCGAGCACGAGCCCCTCGCCGTCGTCGGGAGGGTCGGGGTGCTCGTCGAGGGAGATGACGACGGCGACGTCGCGCCCCAGCGCCGCGCACTGCGCCCGCGCCTCCGCGGCAGCGGACTCCAGCAGGTCCCGGACCAGCACCCGGCGCCGGTGCAGGGGCACCTCGCCGGCCTCCAACCGGGACAGGTCCAGCAGCTGCGCCACGAGGCGGGACAGGCGCTGGGTCTGCGCGAGCGCCACCTCGAGGGCCGCCGGGTCGGGCTCGGTGACGCCGTCCGCGAGGTTCTCCAGCTGGGCCTGCAGCGCGGTGAGCGGGGTGCGGAGCTCGTGGCTGGCGTCGGCGACGAGGCGGCGGCGCTGCGCGTCGGTGCGCTCCAGCTCGGCGGCCATCGAGTTGAAGGCGGCGGCCAGCTGGCCCACCTCGTCGCGTCCGGCCGCGGAGACCCGCACGCCGTGCTCGCCGCGGGCCATGCGCCCGGCGGCCGCGGCCATCTCGCGCAGCGGGGCGGTGACGCCGCGGGCCAGCACCTGGATGACCACCACGGACACGACGACGGCGATGACCAGGGAGTAGCGCATGCGGAAGCCCTGCAGCAGCAGGAACGCCCCACCGGCCAGGCCCGCCACCACCGACCCGAGCACGACCGCGCCGAGCTTGGCCTTGACGGACGTCATCCAGGCCAGCGGCGCGACCAGCGGGCTCGTCACGAGCCGGCCCCCGGCAGGGCGCCGGCGTAGCCGACGCCGTGGACGGTGCGCACGACGTCGTCGCCCAGCTTGCGGCGCAGCGCGGCGACGTGGCTGTCGACGGTGCGGGTGGTCGTCGACACCTCAGCCCCGCTCCGGCTTCCGTCGAGGTCGCGCCAGCCCCACACGTCGGTGAGCAGCTGCTCGCGGGAGACCACTGCGCCGGGGCGCTCGGCCAGGCGCACCAGCAGGTCGAACTCCGTGGGCGTCAGGTGCACCACCTGCTCCCCGCGGTGGACCAGCCGCGACTCCACGTCCACCGCCACGTCACCGAGCCGCAGCGCCGGCGCAGCGGCGCTGGCGGTCGTCGTCGTGCTGCTCGCGCCGGCCGAGCGGGCGGCGCGGCGCAGCAGCGCCCCCACCCGCGCCGACAGCTCGCGGGGGCTGAAGGGCTTGGTGAGGTAGTCGTCTGCGCCCAGGCGCAGGCCCAGCACGAGGTCGGCCTCGTCGTCGCGCGCGGTGAGCATGAGCACGGCCGCGTGCAGCCCGCCCGGCTCGGACTGGATGCGGCGGCACACCTCGTAGCCGTCGAAGCCGGGCAGCATGAGGTCGAGCACCACGAGGTCGGGGCGCGCGCGGCGGCACAGCTCCACGCCCGCCGGACCGTCGGCGGCGATGCTCACCTCGTGCCCGTCGGCGCGCAGGCGGGCGGCGACGGCGTCGGCGATGGCCGGCTCGTCCTCCACCACCACCACCCGGGCGCGCCGGGCGGCGGGCGTCGGCTGCTGCGCTGGCTGACCTCCTGTGACCACGCCCCGAAGGCTAGGGACGCCGGCGCACGCGGTGGCGGAGGTCCTGTACCGGACGTGTGGAGGAGTTGTGCAGGCGCTCGACTCGTCATGGGCAGGTGCGCAGTGGCACGCTGCGACCCGGTGGCCCCCTGGGGAGGCCACCGGGCTGGGGGCCGATCACGATGACGTGGGACGAGCGCCGGCGCCGCGACGAGCAGCTGCGCCGGGAGGAGGAGCGCCGCCGCACCGACGCGGAGCACCGCCGGCGCGCGCTGGAGGAGGCCGAGCGGCGCCAGGACGACGAGCAGCGCCGCCGCAGGGAGCGGGAGGACGACGAGCGCCGCCGCCGCGACGAGCAGGAGCGGCTCGCGCGCGAGCGGGCCCACCGCACCGAGAGCGACCGGCTGCGGCGCGCCGCCGAGGACGAGGAGCGCCGCTGCCACCGCGCGCTGCGCGCCGCGGAGGACCGCGTGCTGACGCTGGAGTACCGCAGCCGCGACTACCCCGAGCTGGTGGGCGACCTCGCGGACGCCCGGCTGGAGGCGGACGTCGCCCACCAGCGCTGGCAGCGCGCCGACGAGGAGCGCCGCCGCTGGCCGTCCCCCTGGCCCTGGTGACCCCGAGCCGCAGCGTCAGGCTGTGAAGGCCGGATCCGGTCTCGGTGACCTGGCACTGCGCCAGGACCTGGCACTGGTGGCGGTGCGTGCTGGGGCCAGGATGCTCGGGTGACCGCCGCCAGCCAGACCGCCAGCCTCCCCGCGCTCGACGTCGACGCCCTGCGCTCCCGCTTCCCCTCCCTCGACCCGGCTGGCCGCGGTGGTGGCTGGGCGCTGTTCGACGCCCCCGGCGGCACGCAGACCCCGCGGGAGGTCGGCGAGGCCGTCGCCGCGGCGCTCACCGGGCCGCTGTCCAACCGCGGGGCCGCCTCCCCGTCGCAGCGCCTCGCCGAGCACGCCGTGGCGGACTTCCGCGCCGCGGCCGCGGACCTCCTGGACGCCGACCCCCGCGGCGTCGTCCACGGCCGCTCCGCCACCGCCCTCACCTACGACCTCTCCCGGGCGCTGGCCCGCACGTGGCAGCCCGGCGACGAGGTGGTGCTCTCCCGCCTCGACCACGACGCGAACGTCCGCCCCTGGGTGCAGGCCGCCGAGCGCGCCGGCGCGGTCGTGCGCTGGCTCGACGTCGACGCCGCGACCGGCGAGCTGCGCGTGGACCAGCTGGGCGAGCTGCTCAGCGACCGCACCCGCCTGGTCGCCGTCACCGGCGCCTCCAACCTGCTCGGCACCAGGCCGCCGCTGCGGCTCATCGCCGACGCAGCCCACGCCGTCGGGGCGCTGCTGTGGGTGGACGGCGTGCACGCCACCGCCCACGAGCTGCCGTCGCTGCGGACCAGCGGCGCTGACGTCTGGGTGTGCTCGCCGTACAAGTTCCTCGGCCCGCACTGCGGCGTCCTCGCCGCCGACCCGGCCCTGCTGGAGACCCTCCGCCCCGACAAGCTCGTCCCGTCCACGGACGCCGTCCCGGAGCGCTTCGAGCTCGGCACCCTGCCCTACGAGCAGCTCGCCGGGGTCACCGCCGCCGTGGACGTGCTGGCCGGGCTGGTCCCCTCGTCGCCAGCGGCGCAGGAGTCGCGGCGCGAGCGCCTCGCCGCCTCCTGCGCCGCCGCGGAGGCCCACGAGGACCGGCTGCGCGCCCGCATCGAGGCGGGCCTGGCGGAGCTCGCCGAGCGCGGCGCCGTCGTCGTCCACTCCCGCGCCGCCGACCGCACGCCCACGCTGTACTTCTCCACCCCCGGCCGCGACGCCGCCGCCGTGTCCGCCGCGCTCGCGGAGCAGCGGGTGCTCGCGCCGGCCGGGTGGTTCTACGCCGAGGAGCCGTACCGGGCGCTGCAGCGCGCGGGCGCGCTGGACGGGCCGGGCATCCGCGTGGGCACCGCGCCGTACACCTCCGACGACGACGTCACCCGCCTCCTGGACGCCCTGCGCTCCGTCCTCTGACCTCGACCACCGCGGTCAGGGGGTGGGGGAGGGCCGGGGCCAGCGCTTCTGGACGAGCAGCACGCTGACCACCACCACGAGCGCGCCCACCGGCTCGTTCCAGGTGGTCCGCTCGCCCAGCACCAGCACTCCGGCCAGCACACCCACCACCGGCGTCAGGTACGTGACGCTCGAGGCCGCCAGCGAGCCCCACTCCACGACCACCCGCATGTTCCACGCGTACGCCAGCCCGGTGCCGAGCACCCCGAGCGCCACGAGCGCCAGCACCGGCGCGAGGCCGACGCTGCCGAGCGCGCCACCACCGGCGACCAGATGCGGCACGAGCACCGGGCTCAGCAGCAGCCCGAGCACCGCCGCCGCCCCCACCTGCCCGGCGGCGACCGCCAGCGGCCCGTGCTCGTGCCGCCCGGTGACGAAGCGCCGCATCCAGGCGAAGCCCGCGCCGTAGCAGGCGGTCGCCCCCAGGCACGCGAGCTGCGCGGGCACCGAGGCTGCGAAGCCTCCGTCGACGGCGTCACCGAGCACCCGCCACACCCCCATGACGACGGCGACGCCGACCACCCCGAGCGCCACCCCCGCCACCTGGCCGAGCGTGAGCCGCTCGCTGCGGACGGCCGCCGTCACCGCCAGCGCCGTCCAGATCGGCGTGCTGGCGTTGAGGATGGCCGACAGCCCGGACGGCAGCTGCGTGCCCGCCCAGGAGTAGAGCAGGAACGGCGCCAGGCACAGCAGCACCCCGACCACCGCGAGGTGCGCCCACAGCCACCGCTGCCGCGGCCACCGGGTCCGGGACGCGGTCATGAGGACGACGAGCGCCACCGCCCCCAGCACGATCCGCCCGACGGCGACCCCGCCCACGCTGAAGCCCTCGAGCGCCACCTTGATGAGCAGGAAGCTGCTGCCCCAGGTGAGGGCGAGCAGACCGTAGACGACGAGGACGCCGGTGCGCGGGCGTCCGGTGCCGAGAGAGCGGGACCGGGCGCGGGGCGTGCGGGTGCGGGGTGGTGCGGACACGCGTCCGAGTCTCGGGGAGGAGGGGCCCGGAGGCGAAGAAGCACGACCGAAGCGCCATAAGGTCTTCTGATGGCCCTGACCCTGGTGCAGCTGCGAGCGCTCGTCGAGGTCGAGCGGAGCGGGTCGTTCTCCGCCGCTGCAGACGCCCTCGGCGTGTCGCAGCCCGCGGTGTCCGGGGCGGTCAAGGCCCTGGAGGCCGAGGTCGGCGGCGCCGTGCTCGACCGCGGCGGCTCCGGCCGGCCCGTCGCGCTGACCCCGCTGGGCGAGAGGCTGCTCCCGCACGCTCGCGCCGCCCTCGACGCGCTGGCCGGGCTGTCGGCGACGGCCGCGGAGCACCGCGGCGCCCCGCACGGGGCCGTGCGCCTCGCCGTCGTCACGTCGGTGCGGGCCGGCCTGGTGCCGCGGCTGCTGCGCACGTGGGGGCAGGCGCTGCCCGCCGTCGCCGTGGAGGTGATCGAGGGCGACGACTCCGAGATGCCCGACTGGCTCGACGCCGGCCTCGCCGACGTGGCCGTCCTCGTCGACCCGGGCCCGCGCGACCTCGGCCCGGGCGCGGTGGAGCTCCCGGGAGATCCGCTGTGCGCCGTGGTGCCCGCCGGGCACGCGTCGAGCGGACGGACCGTGGTGTCGCTGGAGGAGCTCGCCGACGACCGGCTGCTCGCCGGCAGCGGCGGCTGCCAGGCGCAGCTGCGCGCCCTGCACCGGGTGGCGGGCCTGCCGTTCCGGCCCGTCGCGGAGGTCGCGGGCATGCTGGCGCTGATGGCGATGGTGGCCCGCGGTGACGGCGTCGCCGTGGTGCCCGAGCTGGCGGCGCCGCTGGTGCCGAGCGGGGCGCGGCTGCTGCCGCTGGTCCCCGAGCTGCGGCGCCGCCTCGTGCTCAGCGGTCCGGCGGCCGGCGCGGGCCGCGAGCAGCACCGGCTCGTCGAGCCCCTCCTCGCGGCCCTGCGCCCCACCGCTCAGCGGGCGTAGAGCGCCGAGACCGCCTCGACGAGCGCCCGCAGGGCCGGCGGCGGGTCCTCACGGTCCCAGACCAGCCGGACCGTGATCGGGGGCCCGTCGCTGAGGGGCCGGTACAGCACACCGGGCCGGGGGTTGTGCACCGCGGTGGCCTGCGCGGTGGTGCCCACCCCGCGACCCGCGGCGATGTCGTCGAGCCACTGCTCCACGTCAGCGGTGGGCGCGGTGCTCGCAGGGCCCTGTCCCGGCGGCCACAGGTCCGGCGTGGTGGTCCCGGCGCGCTCGTCGACCAGCACGGTGCGCTGGGCGACCTCGGCCATCCGCAGCGAACGGCGCCGCGCCCACACCGGGTCGTCCGCGGCGAAGGCGACCAGACGGCGCTCCAGTCCCACCACCACCGAGGCGTGGCGGCGCTCGTCGACCGCCGTGCGGACCACCGCCGCGTCGCACAGCCCCTCGGCCAGGCCACCGGTGGGCGAGTGGTGGCGCACCAGCTGCAGCTCCACGTCGGGGTGCGCCCGGGCCCAGCCGCGCAGCAGCGGGGTGGTGTGCTCTCCCAGCGCGGCCCAGGCGTAGCCCAGGCGGAGGGTGCTGCCCCGGGAGGCGACGGCCTGCTGCAGCCGCTGGGCGTCGGTGAGCAGCCGGCGGGCCGGCGCGATGAGGTCCTGCCCCGAGCTCGTGGGGTGCGCACCGGACCGGTGCCGCGTCAGCAGCCGGGCGCCCAGCGCCTGCTCCAGCGCCGCGACGGTGCGGGACACCGCTGCCTGCGACGTCCCCAGGGCGATGGCGGCGTCGGTGAAGGTGCCCTCGTCCACCACCGCGAGGAAGCAGCGCAGGTGCCGCAGCTCCCAGGTCGCCCCCTCCTCGGAGTGCGGCGCTCCAGCCATGCGTGCAGCGTATGGCCCGATGGCGCGGTGCATTTCCCGCATGGCCGGTGATGCCCTCGGATGGTCGTGTGACCCGCCCCGCCCGTCCCGCAGCCGGTACCCGCCTCGCCGGCAGGGCCTCCCGCCGCCCCGGTGGGCGCACCCCGTCCGGGCACCGCACCGCAGGGGTGGCCCTCGCCCTGGCCGCCTCGCTGTCCAACCAGGGCGGCGCCAGCGCCGGAGCCGTCGCCATGACCTCCCTGGGCGCGCCCGGGGTCGTCGCGGTGCGCCAGGTGGTGGCGGCTCTCGCGCTGAACGCCGTGGCCCACCCGGCCTGGCGGAGCGTGGACCGCCGCACCTGGCTGCTCGTGGTGGCGCTGGCGGCGGTCATGGGCACCATGAACCTCACCCTCTTCGCCGCCATCGACAGGATCGGCCTGGGTCTGGCGGTCACCCTCGAGTTCCTCGGACCGCTCGCCGTGGCCGTGGGGTCCTCCCGACGGGCGGTGGACGTGCTCGCAGCCCTGCTGGCAGCCCTGGGGGTGCTGGTCCTCGTGCGCCCCGGCCCCTCCAGCGACGTCGCGGGCATCGCGCTGGCGCTGGTGGCCGCGGCCATGTGGGCCGGCTACATCCTCCTCAACCGCGCGCTGGGCCCTCGCCTGCCGGGTCTGGGCGGTGCCACCGCGGCGACCACCGTGCTGGCCCTGACCTGGTCGCTGCCCGTGCTCGTCGTCACCCTGCTGGCGGGCCCGCCGTGGCAGGCGGTGGCGCTGGCGGTCGTGTGCGGGCTGCTGTCCTCCGCGGTGCCGTACGCCGCCGACCTCAGTGCGCTGCGGCTGCTCCCGGCCTCCCTGTTCTCCACGCTCGCCAGCGCGAACCCGGTCTGGGCCTTCGCGGCAGGAGCGCTGGTGCTGCACCAGGAGGTCACCTCGCACGAGGTGGTCGGGGCGCTGCTCGTGGCGGCCGCCAACGCTGCGGCCGCGGTCCGGTGGCGGCGCCGACGGGCTCTCCAGCGTGCGGCTCCACCCCCACCGCGCAGGTGCCGTCCAGCGGAGTCGGAGCCGGTGCGGTGAGGCTCGGCGCTGTGCGCGCCCCGGGCCTCGCAGCGGCTGCCGTCGTCGTCCTGCTCGGGCTGACGGGGTGCACGGCCACCGGGTCGAGCACGACGACGGGTGACGGCGTCCCCGGGGACCGCCGCCACGTGGTCGAGCCCACAGCCCCCACCACCACGTGCGCCACCGTCCCGGCGCAGGTGGTCATGACCGGGCGCACGGCGAGCGCCGCCGACGAGGCCGCCCCGCCCGACACCGCACGCATCCAGCAGGCGCTGGACCGGTGCGCGCAGGAGGGCGGTGCCGTCGTCGCGGTGCGGCTGGTCGCCGGGGCCGGTCAGCACGGCTCGTCGAGCTTCCTGTCCGGGCCGCTGACCGTGCACCGCGGGGAGGTGCTGCTGCTCGACCCGGCCACCACCCTCTACGCCTCCCGCGACGCCGCCGACTACCAGGCACCCGGCCAGCCGACCTGCGGCACCGTCGCCCGCAGCGGCGGCAGCAGCGGGTGCCGGCCGTTCATCGCCCTCAGGGGCGGGGACGACGGGCTCGAGTCGACCCGCGCCGCCGACGGGACCCGGGGGCGGGTCGACGGCCGGGGCGACCTGCCCGTGCTCGGGACCACCACCAGCTGGTGGCAGCTCGCCACCGCCGCGAAGGGCAGCGGAGGGCAGCAGCAGGTGCCGCGGCTGGTGGAGTCGGAGCACTCCGACGACGTCGTCCTGCACGACGTCGACCTCGTCGACGCCCCCGGCTCCAACGTCTCCGACGAGGGCGGCGACGGCTTCACCGCCTGGGGCGTGCGCATCGACGAGCCCGCCACCGCCCGCAACACCGACGGCATCGACCCCGCCGGCGCCACCGACGTCACGATCACCGACAGCTGGATCGCCGACGGTGACGACGGCGTCGCCATCAAGGGCGGCTCCGCGCCGTCGTCGCACACCACCGTCAGCAACGACCACTTCTACGGCACGCACGGCATCTCCATCGGCTCGGAGACGACGGCGGGTGTCAGCGACGTGCTCGTCACCGACGACACCGTCAGCGGCACCGACCCGAGCGGCACGCCCAGCGCGGACAGCGCCGGCATCCGCATCAAGAGCGACCCGAAGGCCGGTGGCGCGGTCGACGACGTCGTCTACCGCGACGTCTGCGTGGCGGCGGTGACGGCCCCGATCGACGTCGACCCGCGCTACGACGACCCCAGCGGTCCGAGTGAGAGCGGCGCTCGTGTGCCGTGGTTCACCGGCATCACCGTGGACGGCCTCACGGCCGTGCGCTCGCCCCCTGGGGCGACCTCCACCCTGGACGGCTACGACGACGACCACCCGCTCGACCTGACCCTGGCCGGCGTCTCCGTGGACGCCCCCCACGTGCTGGTCGCGCACGCGCACGTCACCGCCTCCGGCGCGACGTTCGGGGGAGCGCCCCTGCCCGGCGCTGCCGCAGCGCCGTCCGCGGGAGCAGCACCCGCCTGCACCTTCCCCGCCTACCCCGCGCTGTGAGCCGCGGCTAGCGTGACGGGTGTGCCGCACCAGGGTGAGCCGCTGCGCCGGCTCGGCTTCCTCACCATCGGGACCTTCGCCGAAGACGACCCCGGCCCCGGCCACGAGGAGGTCCTCCGCGTCATCGAGCTCGGGGAGCGCCTCGGGTTCGACTCCGCGTGGCTGCGCCACCGCCACCTCCAGCCCGGCATCTCCTCACCCGTCGCGGTGCTCGCCGCCGCCACGCAGCGCACCACCCGCATCGAGCTGGGGACGGCGGTCACCCCGCTCGGCTGGGAGAACCCGCTGCGCGTCGCGGAGGACTGGGCCACGGTCGACGTCCTCTCCGGCGGTCGTCTCAACCCGGGGTTCTCCACCGGCACCCCGATGCGGTTCGACGACGTGCGCGACGCCCTCTACCCCGACACCGCCGACGTCGAGGACTTCACCCACCGCCGCGGCGAGCGCCTGCTCGCGCTGCTGCGCGGCGAACCCGCCGGCACCCGCGCCGCGCTGGGCACCGAGGTGTTCTCCGAGCGGGTGCAGCCGCACTCGCCCGGGCTGGCGGCGCGCACGTGGTGCGGTGTCGGCAGCACCTCCTCCGCGCACTGGGCCGGGCAGCAGGGGCTGAACCTGCTGCTCTCCTCGGTGGTGAGGGCCGAGGACGGCGTCGGCCAGCGCCCGGGCGCTGCGCCCGAGGAGGACCACGCCTGGGACTTCGGCTCCGTCCAGGCCGAGCACGTCGCTGCCTACCGCGCCGGCTGGGGCGAGCGCGCAGGAGCGGGGCGGATCTCGCAGGGGCTGGTCGTGATCCCCACCGACTCCGCCACCCCCGCCCAGGTGGAGCGCTACCGCGCGTACGCCGCCTCGCGGGACGCCCGCACGGCAAGGCCGCAGGGTCCTGGGCGCCTGCTGTTCGCCCGCGACCTCGTCGGCAGCTCCGCCGAGATCGCTGAGCGGCTCTGGGACCACGCCGGGTTCCGCGTCATCGACGAGGCGGTGTTCGCCCTGCCGTTCACCTTCGAGGCCGCCGACCACGAGCAGATCCTCACCGACACCGCGGGTTCGCTCGGGCCCGCGCTCGGCTGGGCCCCGTCGTCGTCCTGATCTGCCGTCCCGGCCTCGGGTGGTGATCCACACCACCCTCTGCGCGCTCGCCAGGAGGGGCGGTGTGGGGCAGGCTGGGACAGGTGACTCGCGACGGGGCGACGACGCCCACAGCCCTCCCTCGCCAGGGAGGCCACGGGGAGTACTGCGACGTGCTGGACCTGCTCGACCGGGCCGGCCTCGACGCCTCCCTGACCCACGACGGCGACGAGCTGCGCGCCATCGAGGTGGTGCTGGACGACGGGCAGGCGCTCGTGATCACCGAGGTCGACGGCTGGCTGGCCGCCCGCCGCGCGGAGCACCGCAGCTGGGGCGTCAGCCTCTACCCGGTGGGCGCGGAGCGCGGTGAGCCCGTCGCGTGGGACGGCGTCCCCGACGACGGCAGCCCCGAGGCGCTGATGCCGCTGGTCAGCGGTGTGCTGCTCGACACGATGCGCGGACCCACCCCGCCTCCGCCGTGACCGTGCAGAAGACCCGCACCGGGGACCTCCCGGTGCGGGTCTTCTGCACGGTCACGGACGGGCGTGGCGGTTCCGGAGGGCTCAGCGGGGCAGGTGTCCCAGGCGGACGGCGCCGGTCTGCTCGGCCAGGCCCAGCAGCACGGCCGCGGTGGAGCGGGCCTCCGCGCCGGACTGGTGCAGCGAGAAGCGCGGCAGCGACAGCGCGGCGGCGACGTCCGGCAGGGCCCAGCTGGTGAGGTCCAGCGCCTTGCGGGCGATCGCCTCGGTGCAGTGCCACTCCCACGTCGGAGCCTCGACGCCGGCGACCTCGCAGGCGCGGGCCAGGTGGCGGGCGTCCAGGGGCGCCCGGTGGGCGACGACGGGCAGGTCGCCGACGAAGGCGCTGACGGTCTCGAGGAGGTCGGTGAACGGCTGCGCGTGGTAGATGTCGCCCAGCTGCAGGTGGTTGACGGCCATGTGGGCGTAGTCGGCCTCGCCCAGCTCGGCGGCGGGGTGGCACAGGGCCTCGTACTCGTCCACGACGACGCCGCCGCGGACCACGGCCAGGCCGACGGCGCAGACGGAGCCGGTGCGGCCGTTCCAGGTCTCGACGTCGAGGGCGACGAAGTCGAAGCCGGTCAGGTCCCGCCGCTGGCGGGGGAGGACGGCGGTGCGCAGGGGCTCAGTGGTGCTGCTCATCAGTCAGACGTCCTTTTCTGAACGGGCAGGGACGTCAGGGGGATCGGGCTCCGCCGGAGAGCGGTTGAGGGAAGGTGATCAACTGCCATCCGTTCGCAGCAGGTCGCTAGCCCGCTCGGCGCAAGAGGCCTTGCGGACGGTCCGGTCGGAAGCCCCGGGCGCGCAGGACCGCAGCGACCACGGGGTGGCTGGGGACGGGCGCGACGACCTCGAGCCCGTCCGCCCCGGCCAGCGCTGCGTGCACCAGGTCCCGGGCGGCCGTGGCCCGGCGCGGGGGCAGCAGCAGGTGCGCCTCCGGCGCGTCCCGCCCGGGCGGCGGAGCCAGCTCCAGCTGCAGGTGCGCCATCCAGACCGTCGCGGCGACGTCGGGGTGGGTCGGCGGGGGGAGCAGCGCGACCGCCGACGCCGCCTCCTGCGTCGACGGGTCGAGCGCCAGCCACAGCGCCCCCGAGCTGAGCGCCGCGTGGGCGAGCGCCAGGCGGAGCAGCGCCTCGCGCTCGCGGGCGCCCGTGCCGGCGGGGGCCAGGGGCTGCAGGAGCCGGGCGGCGGTGGTCACGTCGGCGAGGGTGCCCGGCACCAGCACCACCCCCGGCGCGACGGTGGAGCGGGTGAGGGACGTCGTGGTCGCTCTCATGCACCCACCGTGGGCACCGCACCTGGGTGTCCGCTGGGCAGCACCCGTCCGGAGGTCACGCGCCGCAGCCGCCGACGAGCCGCCGGGCGGGGGCGCTGCGACGATCGACGGGTGCTGCTCGCCGAGGTCGTCGCCGCGTCGGCGGCCGTCGCCGCCACCCGCGCCCGCTCCACCAAGGCGCAGCTGGTCGCCGACGTGCTCCGGGAGGTCTCCGCGGCCGAGGTGCCCGTCGTCACCAGCTGGCTGGCGGGGGAGCCGCGCCAGCGCAAGCTCGGGGTGGGCTGGCGCACGCTGGCCGGCCGGGTGGACGGCGCGACCCCGGCGAGCTCCGCGGCGGGGCCGCCCGCCGGCTCCCACGAGCCGCGCCTGGAGGTGCTCGTCGTCGACGACGTCCTCGAGCGCCTCGCCGCCACCACCGGCGCCGGCTCCACCGCTCGCCGCGAGGCCCTGCTCGACGAGCTCTTCGCCGCTGCCACCCCCGACGAGCGCGGCTTCCTCGTGCGCCTCGTCACGGGCGAGCTGCGCCAGGGCGCGCTGGAGGGTCTGGTGCTCGACGCGGTGGCCGCCGCCTCGGGCGCCCCGGCCGCGCTGGTGCGGCGCGCGGCGATGCTGTCGGGGAGCCTGACCACCACCGCCGCCACGGCTCTCGGCGCCGGCTCGCCGGAGGCGGCCGCCCGTGCGCTGCAGCAGGTGCGGCTGCGGGTCGGCACGCCCGTGGCGCCGATGCTCGCCAGCCCCGGCGGCACCGTCGCGGACGCGCTCGCGGCCCTGGGCGCCGACGTCGTCGTCGAACCGAAGCTGGACGGCGCCCGCATCCAGGTGCACCTCGACAGGACGGCGCCCGAGCCGTCACCGAGGGTGCGCGTCTGGACGCGGACCCTGCGGGAGATCACCGACGGGGTCCCGGAGATCGCCGCCGCCGTGCTCGCCCTCCCGGCCGAGCGCGCCGTGCTCGACGGCGAGACCCTCGCCCTCGACGACGACGGCCGTCCCCGCCGCTTCCAGGACACCATGAGCCGCTTCGGCAGCACCCCGGGAGAGCAGGACGACGACGCGCAGGTGCTGCTGAGCCCGTTCTTCTTCGACCTGCTCCACCTCGACGGGCGCGACCTGCTCGACGAGCCGCTCGAGGCGCGCCTGGCGGCCCTCGACGCGCTGCTCGCCCCCGAGCTGCACGCGCGGCTGCGGATGCCCGGTGCGCGCCGACCCGATTCAGCGGCCGCAGACGCTGCCCTGGCGAGCGCCCTGGAGGCCGGGCACGAGGGCGTGGTGCTCAAGGACCTCGCCTCCCCGTACGCGGCGGGCCGCCGCGGCAAGGCGTGGCAGAAGGTCAAGCCGGTCCACACCCTCGACCTCGTGGTGCTCGCCGCCGAGTGGGGCTACGGGCGGCGCACCGGGACGCTGTCGAACATCCACCTCGGCGCCCGCGACCCCGAGGGCGGACCGCCGGTGATGGTCGGCAAGACGTTCAAGGGCATGACGGACGAGCTGCTGGCCTGGCAGACCGCCACGTTCCCGGGACTGGCCACCGACGAGCCCGCCTGGGGCGTGGTGCTGCGCCCGGAGCTGGTGGTGGAGGTGGCCCTGGACGGCGCGCAGCGCAGCAGCCGCTACCCGGGGGGCGTGGCGCTGCGCTTCGCGCGCGTGCTGCGCTACCGCCCCGACAAGAGCGCGGACCAGGCCGACGACGTCGACGCGGTCCGCGCTCTGCTGGTCTAGGAGCCGTGCTGCTCCCGTGACGGGAGCCGGGGCGAGGAGGGTCGAGGGGCTCAGCCCATCGGGGCCGCGGCGGGGGCGGCCGGGTCGGAGCCGATGGAGCCCGAGTCCCCGGCGCCCTGGTCAGCGCCGGCGTCCGAGCTGGAGCCCGAGCCGGCGTCGGAGGTCGGGGCCTTGGACGGGGCCTTGGAAGCGACGGGGGCCGCGGCGGACCCGGTACCGGTCACCCCGGCGGCGTCAGCAGTGGCCGGCTCCGCGCTGGCCGAGGGGGCGGCGGACGCCTTCGCCTTGGCGGTGGCGGCTGCGCTGGCCGCGGGCTCGGCGGCCTCAGCCACCTGCGCCTTCGCGTCCTGCGCGGCGGCGGCCGCAGCGTCCGCCGGGGCCTGCTGCAGGTCGGCGAGCTGCTTCTCGGCCGTGTGCTGCGCCTGCTGGGCGTCGGCCACCGCCGTGCGCGCCGCGGTGAGCTCCGCGGTCTGGCCGTTGGAGCCCAGCAGGTAGCCGACCATGCCCGTGAGCACCAGCGCGGCCGCCACCAGCAGCCACGTCAGCACGGGCGGGCGCTGGCGGCGCGGGGCGAGGTCGTCGTACTCGTCGTCGTAGGCCTCGTCGGCCAGCTCGAGCTCCGGGCCCACCGGCCGCGGCAGCTCGTACGACACCGGCTGCCGGGCGCTGCGCGGGGCCGCGTAGGAGGCCGTGGCCGAGGGGGCAGCCGCGGTGCGGGCCGCAGCAGGGAGCTGGGCGTAGCTGTCGTACGCGTCGGCGCTGCCGTAGGCGTCGTACGACCCGTGGTCGCCGAACTCGCCGTGGTGGGTGGGCGCGCTGTCGTCGTCGTACCAGGACCGCTCGGTCGCGGGCTGCTGCGGCGAGACCCAGCGGGTGGTCGCGGCAGGAGCGGGAGCGGCGGCCGGGGCGGGGGTGCTGGCGCGCAGGTCGCGGCGGCGCTGCGGAGCGGCCACGGGCGCGGTGGCAGCGCTGGTCTGCGCACCGCTCTGGGCGCTGGTCGGCGCCGTGCCCTGCAGCCCGAGCTCCTCCCAGGACGGGAAGCGCGGGGACGGCACGCGGTCGTGCGCGGGCCGGGCGCCCTCTCCGAGGGCCGTCAGGTCGATCGCCCGCTCGCGTGCCACGTGGTGCCTCCTGGTCGTCCACGGACCGGCGGGTCCGTCACGGTGACGGTAGGTCGTCCACGAGGTGATCCGGCGCAGACACGCCGCCCGGCGGTGCGCTGGGCGGGCGCACCGCCGGGGGGCGGGGTGCCCCGCGGCGTCGGGGCGGGCCGGGCGGTAGCCCGGGGTCGGAGGTGTCCTGGTCGTCGGGCCTGGTCGTCGGGCCTGGCCGTCAGACCTGGCCGGCGGATGCGGGGGCCGTCGCGGGTGCCGACGCGAGCGCCGGGTCGGGGACGGTGGCGGCGTACTCCGCGGCGTGGCCCTGCTGCCACTGCACGAGCGGCGGCACGAGGCTGCTCCACGGGTCGAACGCCGTGAGGAAGATCGGCTGCCCGGCCACCGTCCAGGCCATCACGGCGTGGGAGGTCGAGTCCGGGTCCTCCGGGTCGTCGAAGACCTGGTAGCAGGCGGCGGTGCCGCCGCTCGCCCCGCTCGGTGACGTCCAGGGGCCCGCGCCGTCGTTGTTGGGGCACTGCCCGTTGGTGTTGCCCTCCATGTGGACGAGGTCGTTGAAGGCCGTGTCGCGGGTGGCCTCGTCGGGGTAGCTCATCGCGTAGACCTCACCGCCGGGCAGGTTGGTGCCCAGGCAGCTCACCGCGGCCGCGGTGGGGATGGGGCTGTCGCCCGGGTCCAGCGTGATCGGCTCGCACGCGTTGAGCTCCCTGGGCAGAGCGGCCAGCAGCGCGGTGTGGGCGGCGTCCATTGGCTGGGTGGTGGTGGCGCCCAGCGCCGGGTTGGGGACGGTCGCCGGCGGCGCCGGGGTGGCGGCGCTCGGTGAGGTGCTCGGCGAGGTGCTCGAGGGGGCGGAGGACGACGACGACGCCGGCGCGCTCGCCGACGGCCTCGGCGTGCTGGCAGCCGCCGCCGGCTCGTCCTCGGAGAACGCGCCGACCGCGATCACGCCGCCGGCTGCGATGAGACCCAGCACAGCGAGGCTGCCTCCGACGATGCCGATGACGGCGCCGGTGCGCAGACCCCGCCCGGGCGGTGTGGGCTGCCCGGCGTACCCACCCGCGCCGTGGCCCGGCACCGGTGGCCGGCCGGTGGGGGCGAGAGGAGCCACCGGGACGGGCGGGACCGACGAGGCGGCGACGGCCGTCGCCGCGAGGGGCGTGACCGGGCCGCCGTAGGCCGGACCGAACGCTCCACCGCCGCCACCCGCGGGTGCGGTGGTGGGAGGAGCGGTGCGGGCGGGCGCGGCCATGGTCTCGCTGGAGTCGAGCCCGCGGGCCGTCGGTGCTGTCGGTGCTGTCTGGCCGCCGGCCGCGGCGTGCGCGAGCACAGGAGCCGCAGCAGCCGCCGCGGGAGCTGCGGCCGGAGCGACGGACAGGGCCTCGCGGGCGGCGCGGCCCAGGGCTCCGGCGCTGGCGTAGCGGTGGGCGGGGTCCTTGGCCATCGCCGTCGCCAGCACCAGGTCGAGGGAGCCCCACGCACCGCCCGGCGGCAGCAGCGGCACCGGCGCGGCGCGGTGGGCGTCCAGCACGCTGATGGCGCTGGCGGGGCGGCCGTCCGCCGTCGTCGTGAAGGGGGGTCTGCCGGTGAGGCAGTGGAACAGCAGGCACCCCAGCGCGTAGACGTCGCTGCGCGCGTCCACGGGGCGGCCCTCGATCTGCTCCGGGCTCATGCACTCCGCCGTGCCGACCACCGTGCCCACGGCCGTCAGCCCCGCCGCGGCCGCCGAGGGGGCGGTCGAGCGGGCCAGGCCGAAGTCGGACAGGTAGACGAAGTCGGGCTGGTCGGCGCGGCGCCGCACCACCAGCACGTTGGCGGCCTTGACGTCGCGGTGCACCAGCCCGCGCTCGTGGGCGACGTCGAGCGCGTCGGCCACCTGCTCGACGATCCCCACCGCCCTCGCCGCGCTCACCGGGCCGGCGGCCAGCACCGCGGCCAGGTCCAAGCCGTCGATGAGCGCCATGTCGAGGAACAGCCGCCCGTCCACCACGCCGAAGTCGTGCACCGGCACCACATGCGGGCTGGTCAGCCCGGCGACGGTGCGCGCCTCGTGGAGGAACCGGGCGCGGTAGCCCTCGTCGTCGGCGAGGTCGGGGGCGAGCACCTTGAGGGCCACGCGGCGCTCGCGGACGGTGTCGTAAGCCTCGTGCACGACGCCCATGCCGCCCCTGCCGACCTGCCCCTCGATGCGGTAGCCGCCGAACTGCTGCCCGATGTCCACGTCTGGCTCCTCGTCCCGCGGGCCGCTGCCCGCTGCGCCGTCCGGGACGCCGCCCGGATACGGAGGAGACGGTGGGGCGGGCCGCTTGCAGCCCGCTGGCGAGCCGCTTGCGGCCCGCCCAGCCGGAACAGCACGGACAGCTCAGGACGACGTCGCGGTGCCCGTCCCGTAGTGCGCGGCGTGCCGCTGCTGCCAGTCGTACAGCGGGGCCGGGTCGGTGCCGTCGGCGTCGTGCACCACGAGGAAGAAGGCGCGGCCCGTGACCGACCAGGTCATGACGGCGTACTCCGCGCCGTCGTCGGAGGCGGGGTCGGTCACGAGGTAGCACAGGGCCCGCCCGCCGCTGGTCCCGTCGGGGGAGCTCCACGGCCCCACCCCGCCGACCTCGGGGCAGCGCACGTCGCCGGTGGCGTCCGGGCCGCTGTACGCCGCGAAGGCGGCGTCGCGGCTGGCCTCGTCGGGGTAGGCGAGCGCGTTGACCTGTGCGCCGGGCAGGCTCCGGGCCAGGCACGCGACGGCTGCCACCGACGCCTCGCCGCCGTACTCGTCCAGCGCCGCCGAGCGGCAGCCGGTGAGGTCCGCCGGCAGCTGCTGCATGAGCGCCGCGTCCTCCGGGAGCACCTCGCCGGCGGGGGTGGCGCCCAGAGCCGGGTCCGACGGGCTGGGCTGACCGCCGCTCTGGCTGCTGCCGCTCGTGGTCGTGCCGGTGCTCGTGCCGTTCGCCGACGACGAGCCGCCGTTCAGCGCGATCCCCAGCGCCAGGGCGGCCGCACCCCCGAGGACGACGACGAGCGCCACCGACCCCAGCACGACGCCCACCACCGCTCGCCGGCTCAGCCCCTGCGGGCGCGGCGCACCGACGGTGCCCGTGGGGGAGGCCTGCGCCATCTGGTGCTGCAGGTGCTGCAGGCCCGCCGCGCCAGGCGGGGGCGGCTGCGGCTGCCAGGAGGGCGGCGGGGGCTCGTGCTGCCAGGAGGCCGCTGCGGGCCCTGTCGCAGCCTCGGACGCCGGCGGCGGCGTGTGCCGGTCGACGGTGGGCGTCGGGTCAGTGCGCGGGCCGATCACCGTCGGAGCGGACCCGCTGGCCGCAGCGCTCGCGAGGGCCGCGCGCGCTGCGGTCGCCAGGGCCCCGGCCGACGGGAAGCGCTGTGAGGGGTCCTTGGCCAGGGCTCTCGCGACGACCGCGTCGAGGTCGCCCCACGTCCCGCCCGCCGGCAGCAGCGGCGGAGCGGCCGTGCGGTGCGCGTCGAGCACCAGCACCTGGTTGGAGCCGGTGTACGGCGGCCGCCCCGCCAGGCAGTGGAACAGCAGGCAGCCCAGCGCGTACACGTCGCTGCGCGCGTCCACCGGACGGCCCTCGATCTGCTCCGGGCTCATGTAGTCGGCCGTGCCCACCACCGTGCCGGTGGCGGTCAGGCCGTCGCTCCCCGACGTCGAGCGGGCCAGCCCGAAGTCCGACAGGTACGCGAAGTCCGGCTGGTCCGGGCGCCGCCGCGCCAGCAGCACGTTGGCCGGCTTCACGTCCCGGTGCACCAGGCCCCGCTCGTGGGCCGTGTCCAGCGCGTCCGCCACCTGCTCGGCGATCCCCACCGCCCGCACCGGCGAGAGGGGGCCGCGCGCCAGCAGCACCGCCAGGTCGCTGCCGTCCACCAGCGCCATGTCGAGGAAGAGGTGGCCGTCGAGCACCCCGAAGTCATGCACCGGGACGGTGTGCGGGCTGCTCAGGCCCGCCACCGTGCGCGCCTCGCGCAGGAACCGCGCCCGGAAGGTCTCGTCGTCGGCGAGGTGCGGCACCAGCACCTTCAGGGCCACGCGGCGCTCGCGGACGGTGTCGTACGCCTCGTACACGACGCCCATGCCGCCGCGGCCGAGCTGCGCGTCCAGCCGGTAGCCGCCGAAGCGGTCGCCGACCTCCATGCACCCTCCCGCCGTCGCGATGGCCAGTCGGTCCGCCCGGGCCCGGCCTGCGCCGATGCTCCCATCCCCCGCGCAGGAGCGTCGACGGGGGAAGGTGTCCCGACCAGCAGGCAGAAGTCGTCCTGGAAGGCCTGGGAACCGGTGCGGGGAGGGTTCTGCATGCTCGACGGGACGCCGTCATGCCGCGGTCCTCTGCTCAGGCGGTGGCGGAGGCGACGTCGTCGAAGGGCGGCATGACGCTCGCCAGCCCGGTCATGGCAAGCAGCTTGAGGACCTGCACGGACCCGCCGGCCAGCCGCATCGTCATCCCGGCGTCGCGTGCCCGGCGATTGGCCCCGACCAGCACGCCCAGTCCGGCGGAGTCCATGAAGGTGACCCCGGACAGGTCCAGCACGACGCCGCTGACCGCCTCACCACCGGCGCTGCGCGCCGTCGAGCCGGAGACGGTGTCGACGACGTCGACGAGGGCGCTCTTCAGCGACGGGGCGCTGTAGACGTCGACCTCACCGCTCACCGCGAGGACCCGGAAGCGGCCTCGGTCGTACTGCTCTGCTGCGATCTCCACGTCGTGTCCCCTGCCCGCCGGGCCACGTCCGGCGGAGCGCGCTGCTGCTTCACGCTCGCAGTACCGGACCGAGAACCCCCTGGATCATGGCAGGTGGTGGTCGCCGATCGCACGACGAGGGCGTGGCCCGGTCCAGCGGTCCCCGCCGCGGGTGGTGACAGCGGTCACTCCGCGTCCGGCTCCCAGCGGTCCAGGTGGACCATGCTCGGCCCATGTCACCCGAGCCCCCCATGCCGCGTCCGGTCACGGTCGTCACCGGAGCCGGGCGCGGCATCGGCGCCGCGACCGCCGAGCTCCTCGCCCAGCGGGGCCACGACCTCGTCCTCGGGCACCTCTCCGACCGCACCGCTGTCGACGCGGTCGCCGCGAACGCACGCGCGCGAGGGGCCGAGGTCGTCATCGTCCCCGGAGACGTGCGTGACCCGGCCACCGCCGACCTCCTCTTCGACGCGGCCGGCGACCTCGGGCAGGTGACCGGCCTGGTCAACAACGCCGGCCTCACCGCCCACCTCGGGGACCTGGCGGACACCCCCGTCGAGGTGATCGTGCGCGTGGTCGAGACCAACCTCCTGGGGGCGATCTGGTGCGCCCGGCGCGCAGCGCAGGTGATGTCCACGGCGAGAGGCGGTGCGGGCGGCGCTGTCGTCAACGTCTCCTCCGCGGCGGCGACCCTCGGCTCACCCCACGAGTACGTGCACTACGCGGCGGCGAAGGCGGGGCTGGAGGCGCTGACGGTCGGGCTCGCCAAGGAGCTCGCCGCCGAGGGGGTGCGGGTGAACGCGGTGGCTCCCGGGCTGGTCGCCACGGGCATCCACGCCGCGGCTGGTGATCCGGACCGGCTGGAGCGGGTGGTGCCGCGCATCCCCGCCGGACGTGCGGGGCAGCCGGTGGAGGTCGCCCGGGCCGTCGCCTGGCTGCTCGGCGCGGAGGCGAGCTACACCACGGGCGCGACGCTGCGGGTCGCCGGCGGCCTGTGACCCGTCGCGCTGCCGGCACCGGCTGTCGGTGGGGCGAACCAGACTCGCTCTGTGGACGACCGCGCCAGGTTCCTCGAGCTCGTCATGGCCAACCCGGTCAACCGGGCGGTCCTCGAGGGAGCCCCTCTGCTCGGGCTGCCCGACTGGTGGCTCACCGCCGGCGCCCTGTTCCAGACGGTGTGGAACGGTCTCGACGGCCGTGACCCGACCGCCGGCATCCGCGACTACGACCTCTTCTACTTCGACGACGACGTGAGCCACGGCGCGGAGGACCGCGCGATCCAGGCGGCCGCCCGCCTGTTCGCGGACGTCGACGCCGCCGTCGAGGTCCGCAACGAGGCGCGCGTGCACCTCTGGTACGAGGACCACTTCGGCGTTCCGGCGAGGCCGTTCACCAGCTCCAGGGACGCTGTGGACCACTTCTCCTCCACCACGTGCTGCTACGCCGTCACGTCCGCCGCCGACGGCACCGTGGAGGTGTACGCCCCGCACGGGTACGACGACCTCTTCGGCCGCCGCGTCAGGCCCAACCCGGTGCTGGCACCGCGGTCGGTGTACGAGACCAAGGCGAACCGGTGGAAGACCGAGTGGCCGTCCCTGCGCGTGGACCCCTGGCCGGCACCGGTCTGAGCTGGCGGAGGCGTCTCACAGGGCCATCACCAGGAGGACGGGCGCCAGCTGCAGCAGCGCCAGACCACTGACGACGCCTGCGAGGGCCCATCCGGAGGTGCCGGCGTGCAGGAGCGACCAGGCCGTCCACCCCACGACCCCGACGACGAGCGCGACGAGCGCCCACGGGCTCACCCACCAGGCGAGCAGGGACAGGCCCCACAGCGGCAGGACGGCGACGACGAGCCACACCACCTCCTCGAGCAGTGCGCTCACGACACGGCGCGGCAGGCCGACGAGCCCGTCGACCAGCCCTTCCCGGATCTCCACCAGGGCGGGCTTCGGCCCTCTCGGGTCCCTGCGGCGACCGCGGGACCCCGTGCTGCCGCTCACCCATCGATCCCCGTCCGCACGAGCCCATGATCGCGTGCTCGTACGTCGACGCTCCCCGCCGCCTAGGTTCGGGTCGTGGACCCACAGCACCGCTCGACCACCGTGGACGACGGGACGGTCATCTCCTACGCCGTCCTCGACGGCGGAGCACCCGACGTCGTCCTGCTGCACGGCCTGGCGGGCAGCGGTCGCGAGATGCTCCCGACGGCGCGGGCGCTGGCCGGGCGGCGCGTGCTCGTCGTCGACCAGCGCGGCCACGGCGGCAGCACCCGCAGACCGGACGACCTCTCGCGCGAGGCGTTCATCGAGGACGTCGTGCAGGTGGTGCTCGGCGAGTGCACCGGTCCTGTCGACCTGGTGGGCCAGTCGATGGGTGCCCACACGGCGATGCTGGTCGCCGCGGCCCGGCCGGACCTGGTGCGCCGGCTCGTGCTGCTGGAGTGCCACGAGGGCGGGAGCGCTGACGGGGAGGGCGAGGACAGCGACGCGCTGGAGGCGTTCTTCGCCTCCTGGCCCGTGCCCTTCGCCGATCGCGCGGCGGCGCGGCAGGCGCTGGGAGACGGCCCCCTGGCCGCAGCGTGGGTGGCTGACCTCGAGGAGCGACCGGACGGGCTGCACCCGCGCTTCGGCGCCGCCGTGGTGGGGGCTGTCGCGCGGACGATGAGCACGCCCCGTCGGGCGGAGTGGGCGAGCGTCGAGGCACCGACGCTCGTCGTCTACGCCGACGGCGGCATGTTCACCGAGGAGCGGAAGCGCTCCTTCGTCGCTGCCGGTCGCCGGGTCCGCCGCGCCGACCTGGCGGGTGCCTCGCATGACGCGCACCTCGACGCGTTCGACCAGTGGGCGCGCGTCCTCAGCACCTTCCTGGCGGAGGAGGTCTCACCGTGATGACGGCCTCCACCGCGCTCGACCTCCTGCGACTGTTCGAGCGCGCCGGCATCGAGGTGTGGGTCGACGGCGGGTGGGGCGTGGACGCCCTCCTCGGAGAGCAGACGCGACCGCACGCCGACCTCGACGTCGTCGTCCTCGTCGCCGACGTCCCGCGGGCGCGGGAGCTGCTCGCGGAGGCGGGCTTCGCCATCCTGAGGGAGTGGCTGCCCACGGCGCTCGCCGTGCGGCACCCCGACGGCCGCGAGGTCGACCTGCACCCCGTCACCCCGACCGCCGACGGCGGAGGGGACCAGGAGCTCTTCGCCCCCGACCCGCCCTTCCACTACGGGCCGCCGTCCACCGGGCACCTCGACGGCGTGGAGGTGGCGTGCGTCAGCGCCGAGTCGCAGCTGCGCGCCCACCAGGGGTACGAGCCGCAGCCGGAGGACCGCGCCGACGTGCTCGCGCTCGCGACGCGCTTCGGACTGCCGCTGCCTGAGGCGTACGGAACCCAGCCGTGACGACCGATGAGTCCGATCCCGTCCACAGGTCACAGTGACGACGACGAAGACGACCGACCGCGGAGGAACCGTGTCCTACCAGGCCTACCTCGACGCCATCGAGGCCAAGAGCGGCAGGACGCCGCGCCAGCTGCTCGACGTCGCGGCCGAGCGCGGCTACGGCCCCACCACCAAGGCCGGTGAGGTGGTCGCGTGGCTCGCCGAGGAGTACGGCATCGGCCGCGGCCACGCGATGGCCTTCTACGGCGTGCTGAAGAACGGCTCGACCATCAGCGACAAGCACGTCGGCACCACGGGCAGCCACCGCGACGCCTCCACCGAGCTGCACCTGGACGGCGTCGCGAACCGGCCTTCGTCTCTCGACTGATCGGCGGCGCCGCGAAAACGCATGGTCGCGGGCGGGCGCCCGTCCTAGCGTTCGGGCATGGCGCACGCCGACCCGCGCGTGGAGGCCGACGTCCCTCTGGTGCGCCGGCTGCTGCGCGAGCAGCTGCCGCAGTGGGCGGACCTGCCCGTCGTCACCGTCGAGGCGCAGGGCAACGACAACCGCACGTTCCGCCTCGGCGACGACCTCACCGTCAGGCTGCCCTCCCACCAGCGCTATGCCGCGGGCGTCGCCAAGGAGGACGCCGCCCTCCCGCTGCTGCGCCACCACCTCCGCACTGCCGTCCCCGAAGTGGTGGCCACCGGCCGCCCGAGCGAGGCGTTCCCGATGTCCTTCTCGGTGCGCCGCTGGCTGCCGGGCACCGCCCTGGACGCGACCTCCGCCGTCGTCGACGACGAACAGCTCGCCGCTGACGTCGGCGCGTTCCTGCGAGAGCTGCGCGCCGCCCCCACCGCAGGCGGCCCGGCCGGCGGCCAGCACTCCTTCTTCCGCGGCTGCCACCCCAGCGCCTACGGCCACGAGGTGCAGGTCGCACTCGAGCAGCTGGCGGGCGCGGTGGACGTCGCCGCCTGCGAACGCGCCTGGGCGCAGGGGATGACGACGGCGTGGGAGCACCCGCCGGTCTGGTTCCACGGCGACGTCGCCCCGGGGAACCTGCTGGTCGAGGAGGACGACGACGGCGGAGCAGCGCTCGCGGCCGCCATCGACTTCGGCACGTGCGGCGTCGGCGACCCCGCCTGCGACCTCGTCCTCGCCTGGACCCGCTTCGACGGCGACGCGCGGCAGGCGTTCCGCGAGGCGGCCCAGCTCGACGACGGCGCGTGGGCCCGCGGCCGGGCGTGGGCGCTGTGGAAGGCGCTGATCGTCCTCGCCGAGCTGCGCGCGCTCGACGAGCAGCTGCACCACGCCGAGCAGGAGGCCCAGCTCCACATCATCGACCGCGTCCTGGCCGACGCCTGAGTCGGCGCTCGCGTGCGGCAGGCTGCCCCGGTGGTGGTCGCGCGGAACGCCGGTGCCGGGCTGCGCGAGGTCTTCGACCGCGCCGCGCGGGACCTCGGCTCCGAGCTCGACCGCGAGCAGCAGCCGGCCGCTGACGTGCTCGCCGCGGTCGGCGTCTCCCTGCTCGCCGCCCCACCCGCCAGGGGAGCGGGGAGCCGGCTGCGCCGCCCGCCGGCTCGCGGTGCCTACCTCCACGGGCCCGTCGGGCGCGGCAAGACCTGGCTCGTCGAGGTGCTCGCCGAGCACCTCGCAGCACACCTCCCCGCCGGTGCGGTGCTGCGGCTGCACGCCTACGAGGCCGCCCGCCGCCTCCACCGGGCCGTCGCCGCCCGGGTCGGCACCAGCACCGGCCTGGACGGCGCCACCACCGACCTCCTCGGGGGCGCCCGGGTGCTCTTCCTCGACGAGCTGCACGCCCACGACCCCGGCGACGCGATGCTCCTCTCGCGCCTCCTGCGGGCCCTGCCGGAGCGCGGGGTGGTGCTGCTCGCCACGTCGAACTACGCCCCCTCGGGCCTCCTGCCCGACCCGCGCCACCACCACCTCGTGCTACCGCTGGTCGCCGCCCTGGAGACGACGTGCCACGTGGTCGCGGTGGACGGAGCCGTCGACCACCGAGCGGTCGGGCACGGCGGAGGTCGCCCGCACTGGTGCACCGGGGCGTGGCTCTCACCGGGAGGGGCGGCGCAGCTGGTGGCGGTGGGCCTCGCCCCGCCCGACCCGTCCCACCGGCGCCAGCTGGTGGTGGGTGGTCGCCCGCTGCACGTGCTGGCGGCAGACCCCCTCGACCATGACGACGACGAGAGCGCTGTCCCGGCGGTGCACTTGCACTTCGCCGACCTGTGCGAGCAGCCGACCTCCGTGGGCGACCTCCTGGAGCTGACCGACCGCTACCGCACCGTCGTCCTGGTGGGCGTCCCGGCTCCGGCTGCGGCCGGGGTGGACCCGTGGCGCCGCTTCGCGAACCTCGTCGACCTCTGCTGGGACCGCGACGTCCGGCTCGTCGTGCTCGCCGCCGAAGGGCCGAACTGCGTGCTCGACCTGCCCATCACCGACGGCGACCGGATGCTCAGCCGCGTCAGCCTCCTGCGAAGGACCTGACCGACGGTCACCGGTCCGCGGACAACAGGCGCCTCCGCGCCCTCCGTGCCTCCGCCCGTCCTCACGGTGGTGCGGTCCAGGGCCAGGACAGGCCCGTTCTGACCCTGGACTGCACCGCCGTGGAGGTGGTCGCAGCGACCGGGGCCCGCTGGCGTCAGCTCCGGGAGCGCAGAGCGTCGACCACGGCCTGCTCGCTCAGACCCAGCCCGGCCAGCGCACCGGTGCCGTCCTCGACGGCCAGGACGGCCAGGAGGACGTGCGGAGCGTCGACCAGGTCCTCGCCGAGCCGGTCCGCCTCCGCGAAGCTGCGCTGCAGCGCCTGCTTGGAGCGCTCGTCGAAGGGGACCAGCGCCGGCACCTCCGCCGAGCGCTCCGGCAGCTGCGCTGACGTGATGCGGACGGCCTCGGCGACGTCGACGCCCGCCGCGGCGACCAGGGGCCCCACCGGCCCGTCGCCCCCCTGCAGCAGCGCCAGCACCAGGTGGGCCAGGGTGATCCGGTCGTGGTGTGCCTCGTGCGCGAGGCGCTGGGCCTCGACGACCACGGCGCGGGCGTCGTCGGTGAAGCGGTGGAAGCCCTGGTCCGCCGAGGTCGCCGCCGGCTGCGCCCCGCCGCTGACGAAGCGCTTCTGGGCGGCCTGCTTGCTGACGCCCATGCTGGCGCCGATCTGCGTCCACGTGGCGCCGGAGCGCCGGGCCTGGTCGACGTAGTGGCCGACGAGGGAGTCAGCGGTCTCACCCAGCTGCTCGGCCACCTGCACCGCTCCGCTGAGGCGCTGCAGCGGGTCGGGGTGCGCGGCGTCGACGGCGTCGATGAGGTCGTGCAGGCGGATGCTCGGGGAGCTGGTCATGTCGTCAACCTAGGGTTGACGCGTTCAGTCGTCAACCCTAGGTTGACGCGGTGGTCGTCAGTGATGGCCGACGTCCGTGAACGCCACGCCCTGGCTTGCGACTCGAGTCGCAGGCCAGGTGCCGACCTGTGGACGTCGAGTCGGGAGGGGTCCCGTTCCTAGCGTCGGAGCAGCCCCGCTCGAGGGGCTCTCACCCAGGGAGGACCCCACCATGACCGTCGTCGACAGGCCGCAGCGCACCCGTGCGCCGCGCGCCGCCACCCTGGTGCGCGAGCACCCGCTCGTCGCCTTCTTCACCCTCGCGCTCGGTCTGAGCTGGCTCGCGTGGACACCGTGGGTGCTGTCCCGCAACGGCCTGGGGGTGCTCGACTTCTCCTTCCCCTCGGTGCTGGGCACCACCCAGTTCACAGGGATGCTCCCCGGCGCCTACCTCGGCCCGCTCGGCGCTGCCTTCGTCGTCACCGCGCTGACCACCGGCCGCGCCGGGCTGCGGGTGTGGGTCGGTCGCCTGCTGCGCTGGCGGGTTGCTCCCCGCTGGTACGCCGTCGCCCTGTTCGCCGTGCCGGTCGCGGTGCTGTCGCTGGGAGCGGTCGCCTCCGGCGGTGACGTGCGCGCCCCGGGCCTCCTGCTCGTGGTCTCCTACGTGCCGCTCCTGCTGCTGCAGATGCTCACCACGGGACTGGCGGAGGAGCCGGGGTGGCGCGACTTCGCCCTGCCGCTCCTGCAGGAGCGCTTCGGCCCGCTCGGCGCTGCCGCGGTGCTCGGACCGCTCTGGGGCGTGTGGCACCTGCCCCTGTTCCTCACCGAGTGGGGCTCCTGGCCCGACGTCACCTGGACGGCCGTGGTGGTGTTCGTCGCCTTCAGCGCCCTGTTCAACGTCGTCATCATCTGGCTGTTCAACCGGACCGGGCAGAGCCTGCCGATCGTCATGCTCTTCCACGTCAGCCTCAACAACACCGTCACGGTCTTCTGGGCGGCGACCTTCCCCGGCGTCGGCGGCGACGAGCTGCAGCGCTGGCTGCTCCTGGGGGCGGCGGTGGCGGCGGCGGTCGTCGTCGTCCTGACCCGAGGCCGTCTCGGCCTGCCCCGCGGGACCGCTCCGCTGGGCGGTGCCCCGGTCCGCTCGGCAGGATCGCCGGTGTGACAGCCCGGTCCCACGCTGACCACGCCCACCGCCGGGACGCTGTGGCGGCGCTGGCGTGGGCGGTGGTGAGCGCGGGCGGGCTCCTGCTGCTGCTCGGTCCGGTCGCGCGCAGCGAAGGCGTCCAGGTGGCCCCGCTGCTGACGGCGAGCGTCGTCGCGGTGGCGGTGGCCCAGTGCCTGCTGCTGGTGCTGCGCCACCGCAGGCCGCTCGTGACCCTGGCGCTGGTGTCCGTCCTGCAGGCGGGACTGCTCGCCGTCCTGCCGGCCGACACGAGCCTGCAGGGCGCCGGGCTGCTCGTCGCCGCGTACACCGCGGGGACGCTGCTGCCGGGCCGCCGCCTGGTGGTGGCGGTCACCGCGTCGGTCGCCGTGCAGGCCGTCGGGCTCGCGGCAGCCGCCCCTGGCCCGGGCGCAGCGCTCCTCGCGGCTGCGGGTGCTGCCACCACCACGTCCGCGGCCGCGGCGGTCGGCGGATGGGTGGCGCTGCGCCGAGCGCACCAGCGGTCGCTGCTGGCTGCTGCGGCCGCCCAGGTGGAGCACCAGGCGGTGCTCGCCCGGACGGCCGTGGCGGAGGAGCGGACCCGGATGGCGCGGGAGCTGCACGACGTCGCCGCCCACCACCTGTCAGGGATCGTCGTGCAGGCCGGCGCCGCCGAGCGCCTCGTCGACACCGACCCCGAGCGCGCCAAGGCCGCCTTGCGCGAACTGCGCGAGCAGGGCCGTGCCACCCTGCGCGACATGCGCTCGATCGTCGGCATCCTGCGCGCCAGCGCGGACGCGTCGGCCGCGGGCCAGCAGGACGACGACGGCGGAGGCGCGCCCGTCCCGGGCCTCGCGCAGCTGCCCGCCCTCGTCGAGTCGGCCAGGTCCGCCGGCGACAGCGTCGAGGCGCGGTGGAGCGGGCCGGAGGTGGTGCTCCCGCCGCTCGCCGACGTCGCCGTGTACCGCACCGCGCAGGAGGCGCTCGCCAACGCGCGCCGCCACGCGCCGGGCGCGAGGGTGGTGCTGGCGGTGACCACCGCCGCGGACCGGGTGCGGCTGGAGGTCGAGAGCGAGGTGCGGCAGGGGAGCGCTGCACACCCCGGTCAGCCGGGTCCGGTCTCGCGACCGGGGCTGGGGCTGACGGGCATGCGCGAGCGCGCGGACCTCGTCCGCGGACACCTGGACGTGGGCATGACCGGGCGCGGGACGTGGCGGGTGGTCTTCGAGGTCGCGGTCCCTGCCGTCCCGGTGGCAGAGGCGCACCCGTGATCCGCCTCGTCGTGGCGGACGACCAGGCCGTGGTGCGAGCGGGCTTCCGGGTGGTCTTCGAGTCCGAGGGCGACCTCGCCGTGGTCGGCGAGGCCTCCAGCGGCCGCGAGGCCGTGGCCGTGGTGGGCCGGGAGCGGCCCGACGTCGTGGTCATGGACGTCCGGATGCCCGGCGGCGACGGCCTGGAGGCCACCCGGGCCATCACGGCCCGCGACGACGCCCCGCCCGTGCTCGTCATGACCACCTTCGACCTCGACGAGCACGTCTTCGGGGCGCTGGAGGCCGGAGCGAGCGGGTTCGTGCTCAAGGACGCCGAGCCCGCCGAGGTGGTCGCCGCGGTGCGCGCCCTCGCCGCCGGTCGTGGAGCCATCGACACGGCCACCACCCGGCGCGTCATCGCCGAGTTCGCCCGGCGCCGAGCCGCCCCCGCACCGCCCGAGCACGACCTGACGCCGCGCGAGGTGGAGGTCGTGCGGCTGCTCGGGGAGGGGCTGTCGAACGAGGAGGTCGCCGCCCGGCTCGTCGTCGAGACCGCCACGGTGAAGTCCCACCTGACCCGCGTGATGACCAAGCTCGGCACGCGCGACCGCCTGCAGACCGTGGTGTGGGCCTACCGCTCGGGCCTCCTGCCCTGACGTGCCGAGGCCGGTGCCGTCAGCTGAGGCAGACGGCGAGCACGGCGACGTCGTCGGAGGCGGCCGCGGGGAGCAGCTGCTCGAGGACGGCGTCCACCAGCTCCTCCAGGTCACCGCAGGAGGCCACCGCCGCGGCGACCACCTCCTGCAGCCGGGCGATGCCCTCCGAGAGCGCCTGCCCGCGCCGCTCCACCAGCCCGTCGGTGTAGAGCAGCAGCAGCGCGCCGGGGGCCAGCTGCGTGCGGTGCAGGCGGCGGTTGGTGCGCGGGTCGACTCCCATGAGCAGGTCGGTGGTCCTCGCCTCGAGCAGCGAGACCCGGCCGTCGGCGCCGACCACCACCGGCGGCGGGTGGCCGGCGTTCGACCACTGCACCTCCACCGAGCCGGGCACGCCCTCGATCGCGGGCCCGCCGTCCTGCAGGACGTCGATCCGGACGACGGCGGCGGTCGCGGTGGTCTCCACGCCGGAGGCGCGCATGACCTCGTCAGCGCGGGTCAGCACCTGGCGCGGGTCGTCGGTGCCGACCATGCCGAGGGTCCGCACGATCGAGCGCAGCTGGGACATCGCCGCCGCGGCCTGGGTGTCGTGCCCCATGACGTCGCCGATGACGGCGACGGCGGCGCCGTCGGGCTGGGTGAAGACGTCGTAGAAGTCGCCGCCGACGGCCGCGGCCTCCGCTGCGGCCACGTAGCGGACCGCCACCTTCACGTGCCCCGGCGCGGCCGTGGGCGACAGGTCGAGCAGGGCGCGCTGCAGACCCTCGGCCAGGTCGCGCTGCTGGCGGAACAGCCGCGCGCGGTCCAGCGCGAGGCCCGCGCGGGCGGCGATGTCCGCGGCGAGCGCCAGCTCGGTGCGGCCCAGCGGCGGACGCACGCCGTCCGTGGCCAGCGTCATGAGGCCGAGCGTGCGACCGCGGCTGCGCAGGGGGAGCGTCACCATCGACGACGGCGCGAGCTGCTCCATCGTGGTCCGTGCGGGGCCCGGAGCCAGCAGCGAGCAGATCGTGGCGACGACGTCGGGCTCGTCGGAGCCGCCGGTGCCGGCAGCGACTCCGGTGGTCGCCGCGCGCTCGTCGTCGTCCTGAGCCGGGAGCGCCAGCACGGTCTGCGCGTCGGGGCCCACCAGAGAGGCCAGGGCCCGGCGGCCCTCGGGGGTCATGGAGGTCAGCCGGAGGCGGGCGTGCTCGGCGAGCGCGTCGAGCTTCTCCGGGTCGCGGTGCCACCAGGCGACGTCGTGCATGCCCAGGCGTCCGTTGCGCACACCGGAGGCCACGGCCCGCTGGCTGTCGCGCGTCGGCACGGGCAGCTGCACCCCGTCGGCGACGACGGCGAGGATGGCGAAGTCGGCGATGCCCGGCACCACGAGGTGCGCCAGCCGGTCCAGCGCCGCCTGGGGGTCGACCACCTCCGACAGCTGCCGGGTCACCTCGGCCAGCAGCTGCAGGCGCGCGTGCGCGCCCTCCACGTCGGCGCGGGCCGCCTCCGCCTCGGCGCGGGCGGACTCGGCCTCGGCGCGCGCCTCCCTGGCGGCGGCCAGGGCGCGCTCGCGCTCGGCGTCCGCGGCCACCCGGGCCGACACGTCGGTCTGGATGCCCACGTAGTGGCTGAGCACACCGTCGGCGTCGTGCACCGGGCTGAGGGCCACCTGGTTCCAGAAGGCGGTGCCGTCGGCGCGGAAGTTGAGGAGCGTCTCGGTGATGGGCTCCCCGGCGCGCAGCGCCGCGCGGATGCGGGCGGTGGCGGACCGGTCGGTGGCCGTCCCCTGCAGGAAGCGGCAGTTGGTGCCGACCGTCTGCTCGAAGGTGTACCCGGTCACCGCGGTGAAGGCGGGGTTCACCCAGACCAGCGGCATGTCCGGCGTGCGCGCGTCCGCCACGGTGAAGGACAGGCCCGTGGCGAGCACCGCTGCCTCCCGCACGGCCACGCCGTCACCGGAGGAGGAGGTGCCCACCTCCGCCGCTGACGGGCTCGCGGCGTGGGCGTCCTCGGCGCGCTGCTGGAGCTCCTCGCGGTCGCGCACCGGCAGGAACACCACCAGCGCGTGGCCGGCGAGGTTGGGGGCGTCGTCGAGGGGGAGCGCCACCACCCACAGCGGCTCGCGGCGCTCGCCCAGGTCGCTGCGGCGCGCGGCCGACACGCCCTGACCGGCGACCGGCTCGAAGCGGGCGATGCGGGAGAGGGGGTGGTCGGTCTCGTCCAGCGGCTCGCCGTCGAGGTCGCGCAGGTCCGCCGCGGTCGACCAGGCGTCGGCGCTGACCGGGAGGGACAGGCCGGGCGCCATCTGCGCGGCGACGTCGTTGGCGTACAGCACCGTGCGCGAGGGCAGGTCCACCATGAGGACGGCCGCCGACGCGTCTGACTGCACCTGCACCACGGCCGCCGTCCGGCCCGGGGTCTGACGGGCAGGGGGTGATCCCGCAGCGACGGGGTCGGAGCCGATCACGGTCTCGCCTTCTGTGGTCGTCAGCGCCGGAGCGGGGGCGCCGACCCACCCCGGGTGGTGGGTCTGTGGAACCGGAGGAGCTGTCAGACACCTCCGTGCCGGTCCTGATGATGTCATCCAGCACCGTCACCGCGGCCAGCGCGATGGCCTCCTTCGGGGATACGCCTGTTCGGATCGGCCGCCGGGCCGATGGCCGCGACCACCGCCTCACCCGTGGAGGCGTGCAGCGCGACCACGCGGTCGAGCCCGGTCTGCGCGAGCCGGGCCCGCAGCTGGGGCCCTGACCCGGCGATGCTGAACCCCGCCCGGTGCGCCAGCGCCCGCTTGAGGATGCTCACCACCGCACCGAGGCCGGAGGAGTCGACGAAGGTGACCCCGGACGCGTCGAGCACCACCACCGCGGGTGGCTCGGAGACGCCCGCGGCGTCCGAGCGCGTCCGGTCCAGCGCCGCGTCGACCAGCTCCCGACCGTGCACCCGCAGCTCGTCCGCCGTGGTGAGGTCCAGGTCACCCGTCAGCTCCAGGACGGGGACCCCCCGGTCGAGGTGGAGGTGGATCTGCAGGCCGTGAGCCATGCGCTCGCTTTCACCGGGGACCACCGCTCGGGCCTCAGAGGTCCCAGCGTCGATCACGTCCCGGGTCCCTGCCCGTCGATCACCCGCCCGCGCCGTGGGGTGCGACGGCGACGACGCAGGACCACCACCCTCTAGCGTGCTGCCGTGCCCGGACCCGGACCCGGACCGTTCCCCGAGGTCGTGACCCTGTGCGGGTCCACCCGGTTCCGCGAGGCCTTCGAGGCTGAGCAGCGGCGCCTCACGCTGGAGGGGCGCATCGTCCTCAGCGTGGGGATGTTCGGGCACGAGGAGGGTCTCGACGAGTCCTCGCAGGTCGAGGTGGACCTCGACGCCCTCCACCAGCGCAAGATCGACCTCAGCCAGCGCATCCACGTCATCAACCTCGGCGGGTACGTGGGGACCAGCACCCGCGGCGAGATCGCGTGCGCACGGGCGCGCGGCGTCGCCGTCACCTACCTCGAGCCCTGGCACCCGGAGCCCTGAGCGCGGCCCACCGCGGCGCTGCTCCGCCTCGCCGTCGAAGAAGTCCGGCGCGGCAGGCAACCCCAGGGGCGCCTGAGACGTCTTGCAGGGGAAGCCATCACCGTGGTGGCGCCCGAGGAGACCCGGTGATGTCAGCAGTGGCCACCACGCAGGACGACGACCACCCGCCGCCCGGTCCGACGGCAGAGGCGGCGCCGACGTTCGACGACCTGTTCGTCCAGCGGTGGGCCGCCACCGTCCGGCTCGCGCTGCTCCTCGTCGACGACGAGGCCACCGCCGAGGACGTCGCACAGGAGGCGTTCACCGGTCTGCTGCGGCACTGGCACCAGCTCGGCGACCCCAGCCGCGCGCAGTCCTACCTCAACAGGTCGGTGGTCAACGGGGCCCGCTCGGCGCTGCGCCGCCGCCGCACCGCCCGCGCGTGGACCCCGCCGCACGCCCCGCCCGACCCCTCCGCCGAAGAGCTCGCCCTCCTCGGCGACGAGCGCCGCGAGGTGCTCGCTGCCGTCGCCGCCCTCCCGCAGCGCCAGCGCGAGGTGGTGGTGCTGCGCTACTGGTCGCAGCTCGACGAGGCCGCCACCGCGGAGGCCATGGGCATCACCCGCGGCACCGTGAAGTCCACCGCGCTCAAGGCCATGGCCGCGCTGCACCGCCGGCTCGGCGGTCCCTCGACGTCCGCAGGAGACCCGCGATGACCCCGACCGAGCGCACGACCGACGAGCCGCTGGAGCGTCGGGTCGCGCAGGCGCTCGGCGCCCGAGCCGCCCTCAAGACCGTCGAGCCCGCGGCGCTGGGGGAGCGCCTGGCTCGCGTGCACGCCGCCGCCGGGGACGGCGCCGGCGCCACCGGTCCGGCTGCGCCGGCCCCGGTCGTCGAGCTGGTGGGAGCTCAGGACGACGACGCCGCGCCGAAGCGCTGGCGGTCGCGCCTGGTGGTCGCGGCGGTGGCGTCCGCCGCGGCGGCGGCCGTCATCGCCGCCGCCGTGCTGAGCGCCGTCCACGACGGCAGCGGTGCGCCGGCCCCGGCGGCCACCTCGCAGCCGTCGCCGTCGTCCTCCTACCCGGGGGAGGAGTGGTCCGGCTTCTACGGACTGGCGCACGCGCAGTGGCCGTCCGACCTGGAGGGCGTCGCGCAGCTCGGAGACGAGGTGGTGGCGGGGTCGGTGCGGATGATCACCCAGCTCGGCGAGGTGAAGTACTGGGCGGGCTTCACCAGCGACGGCGGGGTGTGCTGGAAGGTCGTCGGACCGGGCGCGGACGAGGGCGCCTGCGCCCCGGAGGCCGCGCTGGCGAAGCCGGTGGAGGTCTCCGACGGGTCCGTCGCGCCGCGGGTGTGGCTGGTGCCGGCCGGCGCGCCCGACGCCGAGACCGAGCCCCTGACCGCCGAGGGCGTCGTCCCCTACGTCCACGGGGTGTGGGTGGAGGCGCGCGCGGCGACGCCCCCGGTGGACCGGTACGCGCAGCTGCGCGCTGCACCGACCGCTGCGGACGAGAGGGCGGCGGGGTTCGAGTACGCGGGGATCAACGCGATCGTCCCGGGCTCCCTGAGGCTCCTCCACGAGGGGGAAGAAGGCACGTACGTCGTCGGAGCCCTGCCGCTGGGGAAGTTCTGCTTCTTCGACTTCGTGCCAGGGGTGGCCGGTAGCACGTGCCAGTCGCCGCAGCAGCTGGCAGGTGAAGGGACCATGGTCTCCATCGAGGACCAGGAGTCGAACGACCTCGCGACCGCGTGGCTGGTCCCGGACGACCTCGACACCTCCGGCTGGCCGGCGCTGGGGCGGCGGCAGCTGGCGGAGAACCTCTGGTACCAGCGCGAGCCCATCCCTCCGCACACGCCGGAGCCCGTGAGGTCGCTGACACCCGAGGAGGAGCAGGCGCTGCGCGAGCAGACCAAGGTGGCGGCGCAGCAGGCGGCGACGGGCGGCTTCATCGCTCCCGACGTCGTCGGCCTCACCCAGGCGGAAGCCACGTGGGTCCTGGACCGCTACCACATCCCGGTCAGCGAGGTCACGGTCCGGGACGCCGGGTCAGCCCCCTCGGGGATGGTCGTCAAGGCGACGCCCGGCACCGACGAGCAGGCGCCGGAGGGCACCGGCGTCCACCTCTTCGTCTTCGTCGCGAAGTAGGTGCAACGGCCCCGGCGGCGTCGGCGTCCTGGTGGTGTCCGGACGCGTCGCCGCGCGTCCGGACCTGTCGACGACGGATGGGGTGAGGACGCTGATGGGCCTGCTGGACCGGCGCGGCACTGGGACGAGCGCCCTCGGGGCGGCGGCGCTCGTCGTCGTCCTCAGCGGCTGCGGGCAGGCGGCGGTGGGGGCAGCCGCCGCACCCGCGGCGGTGGAGGAGCCCGAGCCGATCCCCGTGGTCGAGCCGACGTGCATCGCCGACTACGGCTCGTCGTACGGCTCTGCTGCGCAGCTCGTCGCGGGCGCCGCCGTCGTGGTGAGGGCCTCGCCGACGGGTGCCTCCCGGGGCTACAAGTCCTACCCGCTGCCACCGACCAGCGACGACCCCGCCACCAGCCCCCAGACCGGGATGTCACCGGAGGAGTTCGCGCAGTTCCGCGAGGAGGCGGCGCTGGACCTCACCGCCATCACCGTGCGGGTGGTGGAGGTCATCAAGGGCGACGTCGCCGTCGGGGACCTGGTCGAGGTGAGCCAGAACATGTGCACCGAGCGTCCGCTGCCGACCGACGAGGGACGCGACTACCTGCTCGCGCTGGCCACGTCCGAGTCGGGAGCACCGATGAGCCAGCTCAGCGACAGCGGGGCCGCCTGGCAGGTGCGCAGCGACAGGACGCTCGTGCCCGTCCACCCCGAGGACGACCTCGACGTCACCAGCGTCGACCAGCTCGCCGCGCTGGCCGCTGCCGCCGCGCCGGCCTGAGCGGCCTGCGCGTCAGACCGGGGGAGCGGGGTCGTACTGGATGCCTCGGCGCACCTGACGCGCTCGTTCCACGCCGGCGAGCCGCGCGACCAGGTGCAGGGCCATGTCGATGCCGGCGGAGACGCCCGCGGAGGTGATGACGTCGCCGTCGTCCACGAAGCGCTCGTCGGGCCTGACGTCGACGGTCGGGTCGAGTCGACCCAGGTGGTCCAGCGAGGCCCAGTGCGTGGTCGCGGGGCGGCCGGTCAGCAGGCCGGCGGCCGCGTAGACGAGCGATCCGGTGCACACGCTGGTCATGAGCGGCACGGCGGCGCGCTGTGCGCGGACCCAGGCCAGGTGCGCCTCGTCGTGCAGCTGCGGACGGGTGCCCTGACCGCCGGGGTGCAGCAGCACCTCCATGACGGGGGCGTCCGCGAAGGAGGAGTGGGCGCCCATGACCAGGCCCTTGGCGCCGGTGACGGGTGCCCCGTCGTGGGACAGGCACGAGACCGACCACCCGTCGTCGGGGTGGTTGCGCGTCCAGTAGGCCAGCACCTCGTACGGCCCGACGGCGTCGAGCTCCTCCACGCCGTCGAACAGGACGATGCCGATGTGGCGACCACCGGCCGAGGGGCTCATCGGTCCATCCCCTCCACCGCGTACCGGCGCTCCAGGTGGGCGGTCGCCCGGCCCCACCGGCTCGTCGAGACGCGGGCCTGATGGGCGCGGAAGGCGTCCGGACCGTCGAACGCCTCCTCGACCTGCCAGGTGAGGCCGTCGCCGCTGAGGACGACGTCGAACCTGCGGCACCCGGGCTCCGCCCTCGTCAGCCGGACGTGCTCGGGGAGGTGCTCGGTGACGACGCGGACGTCGTCGTCGGTGCGGCAGACCAGCTGCCCCGTGAGTCGCACGCCGTCCACGTCCCGACGCTAGCCCGGTCTGGTCCGTCGCCGCAGCAGCCGACTTCCTAGGCTGCCGGGGTGGACCCGGCCGCGGTGACGGTGACCCCAGCGCTCGCCGAGGCGACGGCTCGCAGCGGTGACCCGGCTCGCGCTCGGTGGCTGGCGGAGCTGCCGCACCGGGTGGCTGACGTCGCGGACCGCTGGCGCCTCCACCTCGGTGCCCCCTTCGAGCCCGGTGGGACCTCGTCCTGGGTGGCGCCGGCGCTCGACGTCCACGGGCGCGACGCCGTGCTCAAGGCCGCCTGGACCCACGCGGAGAGCCGTGACGAGGCAGCCGGTCTCGCGGTGTGGGCCGGGCGCGGCGCCGTCGAGGTGTTCGCGCACGCCGTGGAGGAGCAGACGACGGTGGTGCTGGTGGAGCGCTGCCGTCCCGGGGTGGAGCTGCGCACGCGTCCCGTCGAGGAGCAGCACCGCGTGGTGGGCGACCTCGTCCGCCAGCTGCACGCCGTCCCGCTGCCCGCCGACCACGGCTTCCGCACGCTGCAGCAGATGTGCGTGGCGTGGGGCGAGCAGGCCCGCGCCGGGTACGAGCGCGCCCCGAGCGCCCTCGACCCGGGCCTGGTGGGTGAGGGCCTCGCGCTGTGGGACGAGCTTCCGCGCACCGCGGCCGAGCAGGCGCTGCTCTGCACCGACCTGCACGCCAGCAACGTGCTCTCCGCCCAGCGGTCCGCGTGGCTGGTCGTCGACCCCAAGCCGTACGTCGGCGATCGCTGCTACGACCTCGTGCAGCACCTCCTCAACTGCGACCGCGAGCTGCACACCGACCCACGGGGGCTCGTGCGCGCCGTGGCAGGGGCTGCCGGGCTGGACGATCGACGCGTGGTGCAGTGGCTGTTCGCCCGCTGCGTGCAGGAGAGCTGGCGGTGGCCGGTGCTCGCTCCGGTGGCGCAGGCGCTCAGCGCTGCTGCGCTGGGGTAGCTGCGCGGCGCGGGTCGACGCTGTTCACCGCAGCGGGCGCAGTCGCCGGTTCCCGAGCACCGCCTCGACAGCCTCCTGCTGCTCGGCGGTCAGCCTCAGGGCCAGGGAGGTGCCCTCGTCAGCGAGGCCGACGACCGCGCGACCGCCATCGGTCATCACGTCAGCGTCCAGCGCGTGCGGTGCGAAGGCCACGAACGCCGCCCACGTCGCGTCGTCGTCGGCGGAGAGCCACCCGGTGGTGGCGTGCTCGTCCGTGTCACCGCGGTGGCGCGGCGAGACGGCGTGCAGGTGCTCGGCCGCCGCGACGACCTCGCGCGGCCACTGCTCACGCAGCGCGAGCGGCAGGTCGGTCTGGAGCTGCTCGGCCCACGGTCGCAGCGCGTTCAGCACCGCTCGCAGCACGACGCGGTCGTCGTCGTCCTGACCCCAGGGGTCCACGGTGCGCCAGCGACCGGTGCGAGAGGCGTGTGCCTCGCGCCAGCGCTTCCACCAGCTGCGCCGCTGGTCGGGGTGGGGTCCGGGGCTGCCTGCACCGCGTGCAGCAGGGCGTCGGCGAGGGGCGCGAGGCGGTCCTCACCGTGGTCCTCACCGACACCGCGGTGCGCGAGCTCTGCGACCAGCGCTGCGCGCACCGCCTCCCAGCTGGTGCTGGAGGCGGTGACGTCGGCGAGGTTCCACGAGAGGTCCTCCCGATCCTCGTCGCTGAGGACGACGACGACCTGCGCCGCCAACGCCTCGCGGTAGACGCGCTGGAGCTCGCGGTGGTGGGCGGACGTCACGTGCATGCCCGTCCTCGCGTTGCGTCATGGATCACAGCAGCCGCAGGCGCAGGCCGGGATTGGGACCCTCGGTGAAGCCGAGCGAGCGGTACAACCCTTCGCCGTCCGGAGTCGCGTGCAGCTCGACAGCCCAGACGTCGCGGCGGCGGAAGTCCTCGAGGAGCGCGGTCGTCACGGCGCGGGCGAGCCCACGCCTCCTCCACGCCTCGTCGGTGCAGACCCACTGCAGGTAGCCGACGCGCGCCGTCAGGTTCGTGGGGCCGGGCAGTCGCTGTGACGTCACACCTGCCCCGCAGGCCGCGAGGGCGCCGGGACGAGTCGCATCGTCGACGACGACCACCGCCACGTCCTCACCGAGCCGGCTCAGCAGACTCGTACGGGCGACCTCGTACCACTCGGGGACGACGACAACCCCCATCGCCGCGTACATCACCGCGGCGAGGCGGAGCACTTCGTCGGCATCGGCGGGTACAGCGGCTCGCGGTGCTGGGAGCGGAACCTGGGTCGAGGAGGCCACCACCTGAGCGTGGCAGGTGCGGTCACAAGATCCTGGCCCGGTGGAGGAACACGTCGATCTGGTGACCTCGGCCGCGACCGTGCGGCTGCGCCGGGCAGCAGCGGGCGACGTCCGGCAGGTCGTAGCCCTGCCCGCGGACGACCAGCTCGGTGCCTCGCGAGACCGTGCTGCGGACGTACGCGAGCTGGAGCCGTACCTGAGTGCCTTCGAGGCCATCGACGCAGACCCAGCGCACCTGCTGCTGGTGGCCGTGGCGGTCTCGCACGGGGATGACGACGACCGCTGCGGAGATGTGGTGGCCACGATGCAGCTGAGCTTCCTGCCGGGGCTCGCTCGTCGTGGAGCGCTGCGCGCCCAGCTCGAGGCGGTGCGCGTGGCGGCTGCTCACCGGTCCAGCGGACTCGGGACGGCGATGGTCGGATGGGCGGCGGAGGAGGCGCGCCGACGAGGTTGCGCCCTGGTCCAGTTGACCACCGACAAGCGGCGCACCGATGCCCACCGCTTCTACGAGCGCCTCGGGTTCGCTGCTACGCACGAAGGCATGAAGCTCCACCTCCGGTGACTGCAGACAAGGTGATGACGGGACCCGGGTCCGCGTCATGGGAGGGCATCGGCGAGGTCGGGTAGGAGCGGGGTGGACCTGCGGTGGTAGACCCGCCCGGTCGGTGAGGTCCAGGTGAAGGAACCCGGACTGGGCTGGTGCAGGTCCCAGTCCCCGTGGGTCTTGGCGGTGTGCCAGCGCTGGCAGATGCACCCCAGGTTGCCGGCTTCGGTGAGCCCTCCGCGCACGCGGGTGGGGGTGGCAGGTCCCCAGGCGGTGGTGTGGTCCAGCTGGGTGCCTCCTGCGCGGGTGGGGTGGTGGCAGACCGGGGAGATGCAGACCCCGTCGCGGGAGCGGACGTGGGCGGCCAGCAGCACCGAAGGCCGGTAGGTGACCTCGACGCGGGTGGCGGGATCGTTCGGATGGGGGGCGGCGTGCTGGTCCAGCAGCACGCCCAGGTGCTCAGCGGTGCTGCGGGTGGTGGTGCCGGTGGTGCTGCCGGTGGTGTCGTTGAGGCCTGCGCGGGTGGTCGTGGCTGTGAGGGTGTCGGGGGCGGGCAGGGTCCAGCGGGAGCGGTGCAGCAGCACCCCGGTGGCGGTGTCGGCGACCAGGCGGCGCCAGCGGGCGGCGCGGATCGCAGCGCGGGTGGTGTCCGGGGCGAGGCGTCCGATGCCCGGGATGTAGCCGAAGGGTCCGTACCCGGCCAGCGCCCGGCGAGCCGCGCGGGTGCGGCGAGCCGCGTGCAGGCGCGCGCCAGCGCCGCCGGGACCGGTGGGGTGGCCGGTGCCTGTGCCGGTGCCTGAGCCGGTGGGGTCGGTGGTGCCGGTTGCGGGGTGTGCAGTTGTGGGGCGGGGCCGTTCTCGGCCCCGCGGGGACGGCAGGCACGGCGCGGACGGCGCGGGTCTTGGTTGTGCCCCGGAGGGGTGGTCGCTGTCGGCGGGGGTCGGTGTGCCTCCCTGGGGCCGCGGCGGTGGGCCCTCGCCGACCAACCCGTCATCGACCCCACCCTCAGGCCCCTCGCCGGGGCCTTCACCGGGACCCTCAGGGCTCTCGGGACCATCAGTCCCGTCGAGATCACCCTCGGAGTCTTCGCCTCCGTCGTCGTCGGCGAGGTCGTCGGCGAAGACGACGATGTGCACCTCCGACAGCCGCGCCCGCTGCTCGGGGGTGGGGATGCGCACCAGGGCGCGGGTGTCCGGCACCAGCCCGCTCACCGGCACCTGCTCACCGTCCTCGCCGCCGTCCTCGCCGCCGTCCTCGCCGGCGTCTTCGTCGCCGTCTTCGTCGGCGTCTTCGTCGGCGTCTTCGTCGGCGTCTTCGTCGGCGTCTTCGGGAGTGGCGTCGGGAGTGGCGTCGGCGTCGGCGCTCGCAGTGTTGGGGTCAGCGGTGGGGACGGGCTGGCCCAGGGCGGTGGCGACCAGCTGCGGGGTGGGACTGAAGTCCCCCACCACCAGGCTCACCAGCACATCAGCGCGCATCTGCGCCGCCGTCCGCTGGTCCTCCTCCTCCCGCTGCTGCTCGCTCTGCCCCTCAGCGCTGTCGGTGCTGTCGGCGTCATCGGCGCTGTCGGTGGCGTAGGTGTCACCGTCCTTGGCGTTGGCCGCGATCTGGGCGATCACCTGCCACACCCGCGCCGCATCCGCCGCCTCCAGATCCGCCACCACCCGCTTGCACCCCGGCACCGGCGAGGGCCGCAGCACCACATCCCGCTCGCCGATGCCCGCGGCCATCGACCGCGTCGCAAACCCCGGATCCGCCGCCAGCGCCGCCTCCTCCAGCACGTGCGCCAGGCGGGCCCGGCTCAACGTCGCCGCCGCAGCCACCGCCCGCGCTTCCACCACCGTCCGGGCGTGCTGGCCGGCGGGTCCCTCGGGCAGGCGCCGGCACACCGTGGCCAGCTCCCGCAGCTGGGCCGGGCTCATCTGCCCCCGCACCAGCGCCGCTTCGGCAGCGGGCAGGTCGGTGAGCTGGCGGGCCAGGCCCACCAGCGCGGTGGCGGTGCGCCCGGCGATGCGCAGCACCGGGGCCAGCTCATCAGAGGCCGGGCGACGCGAGTCCTTGGCCTGGGCTCGCGTGGGGGCCTCAGCCAGCTTGGCGACGTCCAGGCCGGCGATGAGGAACAGGTGCAGGGCGTGCAGGTAGGAGGCGCAGCGGTCGCTGGCAGCGACCACCTCGGTCCACTCCCTGCTCGACAGGCCCAGCCCGGGGATGTCACAGGCCTGCCCGAGGGCGGCCTGCAGGGCGTCCAACGCCGCCAGCTGCGCAGGGCCGGGATCCCCGGTGACGGCGGCGGCGATGGCGGGGCGGATCCGGCGACGTTCGGCGATGGACCCCGTCAACGGGTCCTCGGACAGAACGCGGGTCCACCAGGGGGCGCTGAAGCGGACCAGGTGCTCGTCGTCGTGGTCGTCCAGGTCGAAGGCAGAGTCCTCGACCTCGGGTGAGCCAGTGCGCGCGGTGGGTGGGTCGGCATCATCACCGACCGCCCACACCGGAGGCGCACTCAAGGTCATGTCGAAGACGCTAGAGGTCACCACCGACAGCCCGGTGGGCCTCATCACCCCAGGTCAGAACCGTGATCGCAGCTTCACAGAACGTGAGGAAAACACGCCCGGCGGAGGCCCCCCGCAGGTCCCGGCGGGACCCGTCAGCCCCGCAGCACCACTGCTCGCCGGGGTACTTCGTCGAGGATGCGCCGCGCTGTGGCCGCGGCGTCCAGAGCCGAGGTGTCGAAGTACCAGCCCCGGTCGCGGAGCTCCTCCCGGATCCTGGCGTCGAGTCCCGAGATGTCGTAGTCGATCTGCTCCTCCACGGGCCGCTCCTCGTTGCGGCGTGCGGAGGTCGTCAGGTCCGGTGCCAGCGTGACCAGCCACACCGGCGACGGTGCCAGCCACCCCAGCATCGCGTCGAGCATCGCGGCGTCAGCCACCACGTGGTCGATGACGGGGAAGAAGCCCGCCTCGGAGAAGGACCCGGCCAGCAGGCACGCTCCACGGGCGCGGAGCACCAGCTGGGCCCGTGCCTCGTCAGCGGGCTCGTCGGCGGGCCCGACCCACCCGCTGCGGACCATCATCGCCAGGGCGTCGGCGTTGACGACCGCGCAGCGGGGCAGCGCCCGCGCGACCAGCGCGGAGACGGTGGACTTCCCCGCACCCGGAACCCCGGAGAGGATGAGGCAGCCGCGGGACCCGTCGATGGACGAGGCAGGTGCAGTGGTCACCGCCGCACCCTGGCAGCCGCAGGTGCTGCCTGACACCCGCTTTCTCGCCGCCCGCGGTGCGGCGGGACGCCCGTCACGGCCACGCCCACCGACGTCCTCCACCGCGTCAGACCGATCCCTGAGGGCGCTGCCCGAACGTCGCGGGCAGCGCGGCCATCAGCGCCACCGCGTACAGGACCGCCGACAGCGCCAGTGGTCCCCGGGGCGACCAGTCGTACAGCGTCCCCGCGACCAGTCCCACGGGCACCGCCGCGAAGCTCGCCGCTGTCTGCACCGCCGCGTAGAAGCTGGCGGTGCGATCTGGCTCGGCCGCGGCGACCACCACCGCGTCGCGGTAGGACTCCAGCAGGAACGGTCCCGCAGCGGCCACCCCCGCCGCGATGACGACGACGGCGACCGGCGGCGCAGCAGGCAGCGCCGCGAACAGCGTCCACCCGGCGACCGCGACCACCAGCGCCCACGCGGTGGCGCGGCCCGCGGACAGGCGCCTGTCCCACCGCGGCATCACCCCGAGGTAGCAGGCCAGCGACGCCAGCGCGCCCACTGCGGGCACCGCGCTGACCCACAGCGGCGAGACGGCCAGCGCGTCGGTGAGGAAGAGCGCCTGGAACAGGGTCAGCTGGGAGGCCAGCGTCGTCGCCACGTAGACCACCACCACTCGTCGAGCCCCGCCGCGCTGGCAGGCGCGCACCACCGCGGTCACGCTCACCCACAGGCCAGTCCTCAACCCCGCCGGCCGGTGGGCCGCCATCGCCTCCGCACCCGCGCGCGTCTCCCTGACGAGGACGTGCCGGACGACGACGTGCGCCAGCATCGAGACACCGCCGATGCCGAACAGCCACCGGAAGGCCGTCTCGGGTCCCCACCGAGTGATGGCCAGGCCGACGAGGGGCACGAACAGACCTGCGAGCAGCGCGATCAGCTTCAGCGCCGCGAAGATCCGGGCCCGGACGTGCTCGGGGGAGTCCTCCACGGCCAGCAGCCCGAAGGAGACGCCGACCACCTTCGCCGCGGAGTTGAGCACCCACCCGGCGAGGAACCACCACACGTCCTGCGCGCAGGCCCACACCAGCATCGGCAGCACCCAGGAGAGGAGGTCGAAGACGGTCGTGGTCCACCGCCGTCCCCACCGGTCGGTGATGGCACCGGCGAACAACTGCCACACGCAGCCGAGGTAGGTGCCGACCGAGATGAGCAGCCCCGCCTGTGCGGCGCTGAGGCCGCCGGTCGTCATGTAGACGGCCACGTAGAACAGGGCGGGGGTGCCGAAGAGCGCCCACAGCCCCTCGGTCGCGA
>NZ_VKAC01000003.1:300000-401061 GCF_008041935.1 Quadrisphaera setariae | reverse complement strand
GGTCATCGCGTGGTGTCCTTCGGTGAGTTCCCTAGGCAGGTCTCACTGACATCGCGCGGTGACCGTTCAACTTGATCGCTACGCCGTCGTCAACGAAGACGACCGCGTTGATCACCGGGAGCGGCTCCGGGATCTACACCACTTCACGGGACGTGACTCACCTCTGGCCAGACAGCGACGACCGGACGCGCCAAGCAGTAGACGAGGTACTGCTCCGCCCTAGCGCGCCGTTGCGCGCGGACTCGGCTACGGGAGACGAGCCGGCCACGGGCGCTTCTGACGCCTGATCAAGCTTATTTGTCAGCACAAACTTGGGTGTAGTCATTCGACAGCGGAGAGTAGTGAGGACAATCTGAGGACGAGCCGGTGACCTGCGGAGGCATCTCCGCAGGTCACCGGCCGTTTTACGGACGAGTCAGCCTGTACGCCGGGTCCTGTCCCCGCGGCCGGCGAGCCGGTCGCGGGGGGCGGCCATCCATCTCGGGACGGCGTTGCCGCCGTCCTCGTCGCTCCCGTCCCACGAGGGGCCGGTCGCAGTCGCGGCCTACCCGGGAGCTCGGGCGGGCAGCCCTCGGACGCTCCCTGTCTGGCCTTGCTCCGGGTGGGGTTTGCCGAGCCACCCCCGTCACCGGGGGTGCTGGTGGTCTCTTGCACCACCGTTTCACCCTTGCCCCAGCCGCTCCGGCGGACCGGAGCCGCCGTGGCGGTCTGTTCTCTGTGGCACTTTCCCGCGGGTCACCCCGGGTGGGCGTTGCCCACCACCCTGCCCTGCGGAGCCCGGACGTTCCTCGGCGGCGGACCCCTCGCGAGGCCCCCCGACGCGGCCGCCCGGCTGGCTCGTCCGCACGTGCAGCCTAGACGAGCCCCGCACAGGATCGCGCACTACTGTTCCCGCCCGTGCTCCTGCTGCTACCCCCCTCGGAGCGCAAGCTCCCCGCCCGTGCCGGGCGGGCCAGCGCTCCGGTGGACCTGGCGTCGCTCTCGTGGCCGGAGCTGGCCGCCGCGCGCGAGCGCGTGCTCGAGGCCGCGGCAGCCGTCTCGGACGACCCGGCCGCCCTGGGCGTGAGCGCCTCCCTCGCCGACGAGGTGGCGCGCAACGGCCGCTGGCGCACCGAGCCCGCGCACGCGGCGGCGAAGGTCTTCACCGGCGTGCTCTTCGAGGCGCTGGGCCTGGCCTCGCTGCCGAAGGCGGCCGCTGCCCGTGCCGCCGAGCGGGTGCTGGTGGTCTCCGCCGCCTACGGGCTGCTGCGGCCCGTCGACCGCGTGCCCGCGCACCGCCTCTCGATGGGCACCGACCTGCCGGGCGTGGGCAGCCTGGCCGCCCACTGGCGCCCCCTCCTGGCCCCGCTGCTCGACGCCCTGGTCGGCGAGCCCGGGCAGGTGGTGCTCGACTGCCGCTCGGCCGCCTACGCCGCCGCCTGGAAGCCGTCGCGCACCCTGGCGGAGAAGGTGGTGGCGGTCCGCGTGTTCCGGGAGGCACCCGGCCCTGACGGCCCCGTCCGCACGGTGGTCAGCCACGACGCCAAGCGCACCCGCGGCGAGCTGGCGCGCCACCTGCTCCTGCGCCGCAAGGAGCCAGACTCCCCCGAGGCCCTGGCGGCCGCCGCGGCGGAGGCCTTCGAGGTGGAGCTGGTGCCCCCGGCCCCCGGCCGCGTGCGCCACCTCGACGTCGTCCTGCGGGGTGCGGCGTGAGCCCCGCGCCGCAGAGGGCCGAGCACACCGCTGAGGACGACGACGAGCGCCGCCGCACCGCGTCCTGGGCGACGCCCTGGCGCTGGCTCCCCGACGGTGCGCTCGTGCCGCTGCTGGCGGTGCTCGCCTCCGCCGTCGTCCTGCTCACCGGCGCCCTCACGCTCGGCCAGGCCGGCGCGCTGGTCGGCCGCACGTGGAGCGTGCTGGTGTTCCTGCTGGCCGCCGCGGTGCTGGCGGAGCTGGCCGGCAAGGCCGGCGTCTTCGAGGTGGCGGCCGTCTGGGCGGCCCGCCACGGCGGTGGACGCACGTGGCGGCTGTGGCTGCTCGTCGTCGCCATCGCGGTGGCCGCCACGGTGACGCTCAGCCTCGACACGACGGCCGTGCTGCTCACCCCGGTGGTGCTGGCGCTGGCCCGCCGGACCGGTGCGCCGGCGTCCGTTGCGGCGCTGCTGGCCCTGACGTGCGCGTGGCTGGCCAACACCGCCTCGCTGCTGCTGCCGGTCTCCAACCTCACCAACCTGCTCGCTCTCGACGTGCTGGAGGGAGGGCCCGCCGGTGGTGGGGTGCCGGCGTTCGCCGCGCTGACGTGGCGTCCGGCGGTGGCGGCCGTGGTGGCCACCGTCGTCGTCCTGGCGGTGCTCCACCGGAGAGCGCTGCGCACGAGCTACTCCCCTCCGCAGCCCGCCGAGGTGGCCGACCCCGTGCTGCTCAAGGTGGCGGCGGCCGTCGTGGTGCTCGTGCTGCCGGCGCTGGCCGCGGGACTGGAGCCGTGGGCGGTGGCGGGCACCGCCGCGCTGGTGCTGGCCGCGGTGTTCGCCGTGAGGAAGCGGTCTGCGCTGTCCCGGGAGATGGTGCCGCTGCCGCTGGCGATCTCCGTGCTGGGCCTGTTCGTGCTGGTGGAGGCGCTGAACCAGCACGGCCTCACCGGCGCCCTGGCCGCCGTGGCGGGCCAGGGCGAGGGGTTCACCGAGCTGCTGCGACTGGCGGCCACCTCAGCCGCCGCCGCCAACGCGGTCGACAACCTGCCCGCCTACCTGGCCCTCCAGCCGCTGCTGTCCCCCGACGACCCGCTGCGCACCGCCGCGGTGCTCGTCGGCGTCAACGCCGGACCGCTCATCACGCCGTGGGGGTCGCTCGCGGTGCTGCTGTGGGCGCGCGCCTGCCGGGCCGAGGACGTGCCCGTGCGGTGGGGCCGGTTCGCCCTGCAGGGTCTCGTGCTCGTGCCGGTGGTGCTGGTCGCGGCGGTCGGCGCGCTGGTCCTCTGAGGGCGTCCGCTCGCCCCGCCTAGGCCATCTGCGCGCTGCGCCGACGGGCGAGGACGTACCCGACGGCGACCGACCCGGAGATCGCGAGGAGCGACGGCACGAGGATCTCCGTGCCCCGCTGGGTGAACTCGAGCACGAGCACGAGCGCCGTGAAGGGCGCCCGCATGGTGGTGGCGAGGAACGCCGCAGCGCCGACGAAGGCGAAGGCGGCCAGCGACGAGGTGCCGGTCGGCCACAGGAGCAGCCACAGCCCGCCGAGGCCACCGCCCACCGCGGAGCCGACCGCGATGGACGGCGTGAGGGTGCCGCCGACCGCGCCGGCACCGATGGTCACCGCGGTCGTCGCGGCCTTCGCGAGGCCGAGGACGAGCAGGAGCAGGACCGGGGCGAGCCCCAGCACCGCGCGGTCGTCGAGCGAGGCGTTCATGGCGACCAGCCCGGTCGCCCTGCCGTTGCCGAGGACCTCTGGGAACCAGATCGACACCAGCCCGACCAGGGCGAACGCCACCGGGAGCACGACGAGCACGCGCCACCCCCTCGGCGCGGCGCCCTGCAGCCGGTTCGTGACCTTCACGAAGCCCACACCGGCGAGGCCCAGGACCGGCCCGACGAGGACGGACCACACCACGAGGGAGTTCGACAGCGGCATCGCCGGCACGTGGTAGAGCACCTCGTCGGGGATCACCAGCCGCGAGACGAACGCCGCCACCGCGCTGGTGGCGAACGCGGGGAGCGCGGTGGCGAACGAGAGCTCGCCGAGCAGGACCTCGACGGCGAACAGCGCACCACCGAGGGGGACGTCGTACACGGCCGCGAGACCGGCCGCGGCGCCGCACGCGACGAGGATCCGCGCCTCCCGCGCGGTCAGGCCGGCGCGGGCGGTGACGAGCTGGGCGAGCCAGGCGCCGACCTCGCGCGGCGCCACCTCCTTGCCGATCGACGCGCCGAGCCCGACGGCGAGGATCTGCGTGCCGGCGTTCGCGACGGTCGCGACGCCCGGCATCCGCCGGCCCGAGACCGCCGCGGTCACGGACACGACGGGCTCCGCCCATCGCCGCAGCGCCCACCACGCCACGGCGGTGAGCACACCGGCAGCGGCGACCGCCGCCACGCGGTTCCACGCGGGAGCGTCGGCCGCCTCGAGGTGCCCGCCGTACGGGAACCCGAACGCCACGCGCTGGATGAGCTGGAGGGCGAGCCAGACCGCGATGCCGGCGACACCACCGGCGACGCCCACCAGGCCGGTGACGACGGCGAGCCGGAACGCCCAGAAGGGGGTGGCGTGGCCGCGCACCGGCTAGGACTGCCGCCAGGGCAGACCCTCAGCGCGCCACCCGCGGGCGCCGCGGTGGCCCTGGTGGTCGAGGTCGCCCTCGAAGCCGTCGAGCACGTTGAAGGAGCGCAGCCACCCGGCGCGCGCAGCGCCGTCCGCGGCGGCCACCGAGCGGTGGCCCGAACGGCAGAGGAACAGCACCTGCGCGTCCTTGGCGGCCACCCCCTCGAGCTGGGTGAGGAACTGCGCGTTGTGGGCGCCGTCGGGGAAGCTCGTCCACTCCAGCGCCACCACCCGGCGGCCCAGCTCGGACAGGTCCGGCAGGCCCACGAAGACCCACTCCGCCTGGGTGCGCACGTCCACGAGCACCGCGCCGGGGTCGGCCGCGAGCGCCTCCCACGCCTGGCGGGGCGTGAGGTCTCCGGTGCGGGGCGTGAAGGCGCTCATCAGCCCAGCTCGGGGTCGGCCGCCCGCGGGACGCGGACGAGGATCCTGTCGCACTCCTCGCACTGCACGACGGCGTCCGGAGCGGCGTTCGTGACCTGTCCGCGGAACGGGCCGGTGAAGGGCAGGCGGCAGCCGCCGCAGCTCTCCCCCACCACGGCGGCGGCGCCGAGCCCGTCGCGCTTGGCGCGGACCTGCTCGTAGAGCGCCACGAGGCCCTTGTCGAGCTGGCCGATGGCGCCAGCGCGCTGGGCGCCGACCCGCTCGTGCTCCTCGCGGGCGGCGGTGAGGGCGGTGTCGCGGGCGGCCACCAGCGCGGCGCGCTCGCCGGCCAGTCCGGCGGAGCGCTGCTCGAGGACGGCGACGGCCTCCGCGGCGGCCTCCTGGCGCTCCATGACCTCCAGCTGGGAGTCCTCCAGGCTGCGCAGCCGGCGGGTCAGCGCCTCGGCCTCGGCCAGCAGCTGCTGCAGCTCCTTGGCGGGGGTGCCACCGGCGGCCAGGCGGGCGGAGGTGCGCTCGGCGCGGGCGCGGACCTGGTCGACCTCGGTCTCGGCGCGGGTGGCCTCGCGCTCGATGTCGGAGGCGACCGTGCGGGCGGCCACCAGCTCGTCGCGCAGGGTCCGCTCGGTGGCGTCGAGCGCTGCGACGCGGGCGTGCTCGGGCAGGGTCCGCGCGCGGTGGGCGATCTGGGCCAGGCGCGTGTCCAGCGCCTGCACGTCCAGCAGGCGGCGCTGGTCGTTCGCGGGGGCGGTGGTCGGGCTCATCGGGCGGTCCCAGTGGGCGAGGGCACGTGGAAGCTCCAGGGGTCGGACGACCGCACGGACACGGACGTGGTGATGGACAGGCCGCGCTCGGCGAGGGCGGAGGTGAGGCGCTCGGCGGCGCCGTGCAGCCAGGGCCACTCGCTGGCCCAGTGGGAGACCTCCACCAGGGCTGTCTGCGGCGCCTGCTCGCGGGCCTCGGAGGCGGGGTGGTGGCGCAGGTCGGCGGTGACGAAGGCGTCCACGCCGGCGGCGCGGACGTCGGCGAACAGCGAGTCTCCGGCGCCGCCGCACACGGCCACGCGCTCCACGCGGGCATCGGGGTCTCCCGCCACCCGCACGCCGCCCGCGGTGCCCGGCAGGGCCTGCGCCACCTGCTCGGCGAAGGCGCGCAGCGGCAGCGGCTGCTCCAGGCGCCCCACCCGGCCCAGGCCGAGGGAGGCGTCGTGGGAGGCGGGGACGAGCGGCTCGAGGTCCACCAGGCCGACCACGCGGGCCAGGGCGTCGGAGACGCCGGGGCGGGCGGAGTCGGCGTTGGTGTGCGCCGTGACCAGGGCGACGCCGGAGCGCACCAGCCGGTGGACCAGGCGCCCCTTCGGGAAGGTCGCGGCCACCGTGGAGGTGCCGCGCAGCAGCAGCGGGTGGTGCGCCAGCACCAGCTGCGCGCCCTCCGCGACGGCCTCGTCGACGACGTCCTCCACCGGGTCCACCGCCAGCAGCACCCGCTCGACAGGAGCGTCGGGGTCACCGCAGACCAGGCCCGGGCGGTCCCAGTCCTCGGCCCAGGCCGGCGGGTACAGCTCGTCCAGGACGGCGACGACCTGCGCCAGCGTCGGGGTGCTCACGTCCGCGAGGGTAGTGGGGTGGGCCCGGCCGGGTTCGAACCGACGACAGCCGCGGTGTAAACGCGGTGCTCTACCAGCTGAGCTACAGGCCCTGGCTCCTCGTCGCGCCCTAGCGGCGGCCGCGGCCGCTGACGAGGCGGATCGCCGTCCAGTCCGGGGAGGGCTTGACGGTGGACGTGGCGAACAGCCCCGCGGTGGGGGCGGCCTCCTCGACGTCGGAGGGCCGCACGTGACCGGGGCTGCCGGCCTTGGGCGTCAGCAGCCAGACCACGCCGTCGTCGGCGAGGGAGACCAGCGAGTCGACGAGGGCGTCGACGAGGTCGCCGTCGTCCTCGCGCCACCACAGCAGCACCGCGTCGACCACGTCGACGTCGTGCTCGTCCAGCATCTCGGCGCCGATGAGGTCCTCGACCTCGTCGCGCAGGTCGTGGTCGACGTCGTGGTCGTAGCCGCGCTCCTGCACGGCCTGGCCCGCCTTCAGGCCCAGCCGCACCGCCCCGTCCGTGGCGGGTGCCCCCGCGGTCTCGCTCACGCTCGATCTCCCCCCGTGTGGTGCCGCCTCCCGCGGACACCTCTGCCGCGCTGCCGTGCACCAGCTCCTGGCTGGCCGCCCGAACGCTACCGCCTCGCACCCCCGGGGAGCGGCACTAACCTGGCGGGATGGCGCGCTCGAGCCCCCGACGGCCGGTCCTGCGCCTCGACGCGGCGCTCGGCACGGCCGTCCGCCGCCCCGACTCCCTCGCCGCGGAGGAGCCGCTGGAGGTGCGCGTGCGCGCGCTGGACGCGCCGGCCGCGGAGCCCGTCGTCGTGACGATGAGGACCCCCGGCGACGACGTCGACCTCGCGATCGGCTTCCTGATGACCGAGGGCCTGCTCACCGGCCCCGACGACGTCGCGGCGGCCGTGCACTGCGGAGACCCCGACCCCGCCGACGAGCACGGCCTCAGCTCCATGAACGTCATGGAGCTGACGCTGCGCCCGGGCGTGCCCGCTCCCGACCTCGAGGGCCGCCGCACCTTCGGCATGACCTCCGCGTGCGGGGTGTGCGGCAGCGCCAGCATCGACGCCGTCTCCCGCCGCAGCCGGCACGACCTGCGCGAGGACCCCACCAGCGTGGCCCCCGAGGTGCTGCTGTCCCTGCCGGACCGGCTGCGCGAGGCGCAGCGGGTCTTCGCCCGCACCGGCGGCCTGCACGCCGCCGGGCTCTTCACGCGCTCGGGCGAGCTGCTCGCCGTGGCCGAGGACGTGGGGCGCCACAACGCCGTCGACAAGGTGCTCGGGCGTGCGGCCCGCGAGCGGCTCGCCGGCGGCTGGCCGCTGCGCGGGACGGTGCTGCAGGTGAGCGGACGGGCCTCCTTCGAGCTGGTCCAGAAGGCGTGGTGCGCGGGCGTGCCGCTGCTGTCCGCCGTCTCGGCGCCGTCGTCGCTCGCCGTCGACCTGGCGCACCGGGCCGGCATGGGGCTGGCCGGCTTCGTCCGCGCCCCGCGGCTCAACGTCTACGCCGGTGAGGAGCGCTTCGCCCCCCTGGACGCCGCCGCCGTGTGACCACGAGCACCGCCGTCGGGGCGGGGGGTGAACATCCCCGGCGGGGAGGGCAGGATGGAGGGGCCCCGACGCGGCCCTGCAGCGCTCCACCTCGCGCCCGCACGGAACGCCGGGAGCCCGCGGCGCCACCCGCCGCGGGGACGACGAGCGATGTGGAGACCAACGTGGCACCACGCGACGAGGTCGCTGAGCTGGGAGCCCTCGCAGGCCCCCTGCACCAGACCGACGCCGACCCCGAGGAGACCGGTGAGTGGCTCGGGTCCGTCGACGGCCTGGTCGAGGCCCGCGGCGGCGACCGCGCCTCCTTCGTCCTGCGCAGCTCGCTGGTGCGCGCGCGAGAGCTGGGCGCCCCGGTCCCCGGGCTGATCTCGACCGACTACGTCAACACCATCCCGCCGCAGGACGAGCCCGACTTCCCCGGTGACGAGGCCGTCGAGCGCCGCTACCGCGCCTGGAACCGCTGGAACGCCGCGGTGATGGTGCACCGCGCGCAGCGCCCGGGCATCGGTGTGGGCGGGCACATCTCCACCTACGCCTCCTCGGCGACGCTGTACGAGGTCGGCTTCAACCACTTCTGGCGCGGCCCGGAGCACCCCGGCGGCGGCGACCACGTCTTCATCCAGGGCCACGCCTCCCCCGGCACCTACGCCCGCGCGTTCCTCGAGGGCCGCCTGTCCGAGGACGACCTCGACGGCTTCCGCCAGGAGCTCACCTCCCCCGGCCGGGGGCTCCCCAGCTACCCGCACCCGCGCCTGATGAAGGGCTTCTGGGAGTTCCCCACGGTCTCCATGGGCCTGGGCCCGGCGAACGCGATCTACCAGGCGCAGTTCGACAGGTACCTGCACAACCGCGGCATCAAGGACACCTCCGAGCAGCACACCTGGGCGTTCCTCGGCGACGGCGAGATGGACGAGCCGGAGAGCCGCGGCCTGCTGCAGCTGGCCGGCTACGAGGGCCTGGACAACCTGACCTTCGTCGTCAACTGCAACCTGCAGCGCCTCGACGGCCCGGTCCGCGGCAACCACAAGATCATCCAGGAGCTGGAGTCGTTCTTCCTGGGCGCCGGCTGGAACGTCATCAAGGTGGTGTGGGGCCGCGAGTGGGACCCGCTGCTGGCCAAGGACACCGAGGGCGCGCTCGTCGGGCTGATGAACCGCACCCTCGACGGCGACTACCAGACCTACCGCGCCGAGGACGGCTCCTTCATCCGCGAGCACTTCTTCGGCCGTGACGAGCGCACCGCCAAGCTGGTCGACGGCATGACCGACGACCAGATCTGGTCCCTCAAGCGCGGTGGTCACGACTACCGCAAGGTCTTCGCGGCCTACCAGGCGGCCACGGCCAGGAACGGCAAGCCGACCGTCATCCTCGCCAAGACCATCAAGGGCTACGGCCTGGGCAAGCACTTCGCGGGCCGCAACGCCACGCACCAGATGAAGAAGATGACGCTGGAGGACCTCAAGGCCTTCCGCGACGGCCTGAAGATCCCGGTGACGGACGCCCAGCTCGAGGCCGACCCGTACCGCCCGCCGTACTACCACCCCGGACCGGACGCGCCGGAGATCCAGTACCTGCAGGAGCGCCGCAAGGCCCTCGGCGGGTACATCCCCAGCCGCCGCACGTCCTCGAAGGCGCTGAAGCTGCCGGGCGACTCGGCCTACACCGTGGTGAAGCGCGGCTCGGGCAAGCAGCAGATCGCCACCACCATGGCGTTCGTCCGCCTGCTCAAGGACCTCATGCGCGACAAGGAGTTCGGCCCCCGCGTGGTGCCGATCATCCCCGACGAGGCCCGCACCTTCGGGATGGACTCGTTCTTCCCGACCGCCAAGATCTACAACCCGGAGGGCCAGCAGTACACCTCCGTCGACCGCGAGCTGATGCTCGCGTACAAGGAGTCGACCTCTGGGCAGATCCTGCACCTGGGCATCAACGAGGCCGGGTCCGCCGCGGCGTTCCAGGCGGCGTCGACGTCGTACGCCACCCACGGCGAGCCGATGCTGCCGGTCTACATCTTCTACTCGATGTTCGGCTTCCAGCGGACCGGTGACGCCTTCTGGGCCACCGCGGACCAGATGGGCCGGGGCTTCCTCCTGGGCGCCACCGCCGGTCGCACCACGCTGACCGGCGAGGGCCTGCAGCACGCCGACGGGCACTCGCTGCTCCTGGCGTCCACCAACCCCGCGGTGGTCGCCTACGACCCGGCGTACGCCTACGAGATCGGGCACATCGTCCGCGACGGCCTCGAGCGCATGTACGGCGAAGGCTCCACCGAGGTCCAGGCCAGCGAGTCCGACCGCAAGAACCTCGGTCAGGTCCAGCTGCGCGACCCGAACGTCTTCTACTACATCACCGTCTACAACGAGCCCATGGTCCAGCCGGCCGAGCCGGAGGACGTCGACGTCGAGGGCATCGTCAAGGGGATCCACAAGATCGCCCCGGCGCCCTCGGGCGAGGAGGGTGCACCCCGCGTGCAGCTGCTCGCCTCCGGCGTGGGCGTGCCGTGGGCGCTGGAGGCCCAGGAGCTGCTCGCGAAGGACTTCGGCGTGCTGGCCGACGTCTGGTCGGTCACCAGCTGGAACGAGCTGCGCCGCGACGGCCTGGCCTGCGACGAGGCGGCGTTCACCAACCCCGCCGAGGAGCCGCCGGTGCCGTTCATCGCCCAGCAGCTCGCCGACGCTCCCGGCCCCGTCGTCGCCGTGTCCGACTGGATGCGCGCCGTGCCGGACATGGTCCGCCAGTGGGTGCCGAACGAGTACGTCTCGCTCGGCGCCGACGGCTTCGGCGTGTCCGACACCCGTGCGGCCACCCGCCGGCACTTCCACATCGACGGGCCGAGCATCGCCTACCGGGCGCTGCAGGTGCTCGCCCGCCGCGGTGAGGTGGACCGCGGGCTGCCGGTGAAGGCCTACGAGCAGTACCGCCTGGACGACGTCACCGCCGGCACGTCCGGCAACGCGGGCGGCGACGCCTGACGCTCGCCGTCTCCGACCTTCCCGGGGGCCGGCTCGGACCGCACGCGCTGCGGTACGAGCCGGCCCCCGGTCCGTCTGCGGTCGCCACCCGGTCCTCACCCGGCCAGGCGTCTTGGAGGAGGTCCACAACGCCGCAGCTCCTACGCTGGCGCGGTGACCCCGACCTCCGAGGACGTGGCGCGCGCCCTGCAGGCCGCCACCGGGTCGCTGGCGGCCGCGGCCATCGCGCGCCTGGAGGAGCACCAGCCCTGGTACGCCGCGCTGGGACCGCAGGAGCGCTCCTGGGTGGGGCTGGTGGCCCAGGGCGGCATCGCGGCGTTCGTGGCGTGGTTCCGGGCCGCGGGCGAGCGGCCGCCGGTCTCGGCGGACGTCTTCGCCACCGCCCCGCGCGAGCTGGTCCGCGCCGTGTCGCTGCACCAGGCGCTGCAGCTGCTGCGGGTGGTGGTGGACGTGGTGGAGGAGCACGTCCCCGCGCTGGCCGACGGCCCCCACCGCGCCGACCTGCGGGAGGCGGTGCTGCGGTACTCGCGGGAGGTGGCGTTCTCCGCGGCGGAGGTCTACGCGCGGGCGGCGGAGGCCCGCGGGGCGTGGGACGCCCGTCTGGAGGCGCTCGTGGTGGACGCCCTCGTGCGGGGCGAGGCCGACGACGACCTCGCCACCCGCGTCGCGGCGCTCGGCTGGGCCCACGACGTGCCGGTCGCGGTGCTCGTGGGCACCCGCCCCGCCGGTGCGTCGGACGCGGTGGTGGCCGACCTGCGCCGGGCCGCGCGGACCGTGGCCGACGACGCGCTGGTGGGGCTGCGCGGCGAACGGGCGCTGGTGGTGCTGGGCGCTACCGGCGAGGACGGCCCGCTGCGGGCGGCGGAGGCCCTGGCGCCGCGCCTGGGCCCCGGGCCGGTCGTGGTGGGTCCAGTGGTGGCGGGCCTGGCAGCGGCTGGACGCTCGGCGCGCACCGCGCTGGTGGCGCTGACGGCGGCCCGGGCCTGGCCGGAGGCACCGCGGCCGGTGGCGGCCGACGAGCTGCTGCCCGAGCGGGTGCTCGCCGGGGACGCCGGCGCGCGCCGCGCGCTGGCCGACCGGGTGCACGCACCGCTGGCGGCAGCCGCTCCCGTGCTGGTGGAGACGCTCCGCGCGCACCTGGCCTCGGGCCGGTCCCTGGAGGGCACGGCGCGGGCCCTGTTCGTGCACCCCAACACCGTCCGCTACCGGTTGCGGCGGGTCGCGGAGGTCACCGGGTGGGACCCGGCGGTGCCCCGCGAGGCGTTCGTGCTGCAGGTGGGGCTGGCCGTGGGCGCGCTGGCGGAGCGGCCCGGCCGCCGCGGCGGCGCGGCGGCGCCCTGACCCGCTTTGGAGGATCCCTACAAGTTCCGGCGCAGGACTTCGTCACCCCCCGCACCGCTGCGCCTCAGCGGCACCAGGCAGGCTGGTGCGGTGCTCGCTCTCGTGTGCCCCGGTCAGGGGTCGCAGGCCCCCAGCATGCTCGCCCCGTGGCTCGAGGTCCCGGGGGTGGCCGACCGCCTCCGCTGGGCCAGCGCCGTCGTGGGTCCCGTGGGCGGCAGTGCGGACCTGCTGGCCCACGGCACCACCTCCGACGCCGAGACCATCCGCGACACCGCGGTCGCCCAGCCGCTCATCGTGGCCGCCGGCCTGGCGGCCGCGGCTGCGCTGTGGCCCGACGGCGTCACCGGCGACGTGGTGCTCGCCGGCCACTCCGTCGGGGAGCTGACCGCCGCCGCCCTGGCAGGGGCCATGACCCCGGAGGCGGCCCTCGTGCTGGTGCGCGAGCGGGGCCGCGCCATGGCCGCGGCGGCAGCCACCACCACCACCGGCATGAGCGCCGTGGTCGGCGGGAAGCCCGAGGAGGTGCTCGCGGCGATCGAGGCCGCCGGGGCCACCGCCGCCAACCACAACGCCGCGGGCCAGGTGGTGGCCGCGGGCACCGCCGAGCAGCTGGCCGCGCTCGCCGCCTCGCCGCCCGCCCGGGCCCGCGTCATCCCGCTGCAGGTGGCGGGCGCGTTCCACACCGAGCACATGGCGCCGGCGCGCGAGCAGCTGGCCGCTCTCGCCCCCGGCGTGCCCACGGCCGACCCGGTGCTGCCGCTGCTCAGCAACGCCGACGGCGCGCTCGTGGGCGACGGCCGCGACGTGCTGGCGCGCATCGTCACCCAGGTGGCCAACCCCGTCCGCTGGGACCTGTGCAGTGACGCCCTCGTCGCGCACGGGGTGACGGCGCTGCTGGAGCTGAGCCCGGCGGGTACCCTCGCCGGGCTGGCCAAGAGGGCCATGCCCGGCGTCGAGCTGCTGGCGCTGAAGGGCCCCGAAGACCTCGACGCGGCCCGAGACCTCGTCGCCCGCCACGCCACCGCCGACTCCCGGAGCGCCCTCGCATGAGCAGCACGTCCTCGCTGGTCTCCTCGACCGGCCCCGGTCACGCCCGGATCATGTCCGTGGGCGCGTTCCGCCCGCAGCGCGTGGTGACCAACGAGGAGATCTGCACCTACATCGAGTCCACCGACGAGTGGATCCGGCAGCGCACCGGCATCGAGGAGCGCCGCTGGGCGGACGCGGACACCTCCGTGGTCGACATGGCGCAGGCCGCTGCGACCGAGGCGATCGAGAAGGCTGGCCTGGCGGCCAGCGACATCGACGCGGTGATCGTCGCCACGGTCAGCCACCCGTACCAGACCCCCGCCGCCGCGGCGATCCTCACGCACCGCCTGGGCGCCACCCCGGCCGCCGCGTGGGACGTCTCCGCCGGGTGTGCCGGCTTCTGCCACGCGCTCGCCCAGGCCAGCGACCTGGTCCGCGGCGGTACCGCCCGCCACGTGCTGGTGGTCGGCGCGGAGAAGCTCACCGACTTCACCGACCTCACCGACAGGTCCACCGCGTTCCTGTTCGCCGACGGCGCGGGCGCCGTCGTCGTCGGTCCCTCCGACGCCCCCGGCATCGGCCCCACCGTGTGGGGCAGCGACGGCGGCCAGTGGGAGACCATCAAGAACAAGCGCTCCTGGCTGGAGCTGCGCGCCGCCCAGGAGGCCGGCGAGGAGGTCGTCTGGCCGGCGCTGGAGCAGGAGGGCCGGCAGGTCTTCCGCTGGGCGGTCTGGCAGATGGCCCCGGTGGCGCAGAAGGCGATCGACGCCGCGGGCATCGCCGTGGAGGAGCTGTCCGCCTTCGTGCCCCACCAGGCGAACATGCGCATCATCGACGCGATGGTGAAGCAGCTCGGCCTGCCCGAGAGCGTGCCGGTGGCCCGCGACATCGCGCAGATGGGCAACACCTCGGCGGCCTCCGTGCCGCTGGCGATGCACCGGATGCTCGCCGAGGGCCAGGCGCCCTCGGGCGGGCTGGCGCTGCTCATCGGCTACGGCGCGGGGCTGTCGTACGCCTCGCAGGTCGTCGTGCTGCCCTGACCCGCCGCGGGCGTCCAGAACCACCAGACCACAGGTCCCACCAAGACCCGGCGACGCCGGGCCGACGAAGGAGAGAACACCCATGGCGCAGTCCGAGCAGGAGATCCTGGCCGGCGTGGCCGAGCTGGTCAACGAGGAGACCGGCCTGCCCGTCGAGAGCGTGGAGATGGACAAGTCCTTCACCGACGACCTCGACATCGACTCCCTGTCGATGACCTCGATCGTCGTGCAGGCCGAGGACAAGTTCTCCGTCACCATCCCCGACGAGGACACGAAGAACCTCAAGACGGTGCGCGACGTCGTCACCTACATCCAGCAGGCCCAGGGCTGACACCGGCCCCGCGTCCGGGGGGCCCGCGCGCGCGGGCTCCCCGGAGCCGCACCACCCGCACCACCCGCTGCCGCGACCCGCTGCGGCCGCGTCACGCCAGGCACCCGCCAGCCCACCTCGGAGGTCCCCGTGAGCTCGAGCCCGTCCCGCACGCGCGTGGTCGTCACCGGCCTCGGCGCCGTCACCCCGCTCGGTGACACCGTGCAGGCGACCTGGGACGCCCTGCTCTCCGGCACCCCCGGTGCCCACACCATCGACGAGCCGTGGGTGGAGGAGTTCCACCTGCCGGTCACCTTCGCCGCGCGCACGAACGTCCCCTCCCCCGACGTCCTGCCCAAGCACGAGGCGAAGCGCCTGGACCCCTCGGGCCAGTTCGCCGTGGCCGCAGCCCGCCAGGCCTGGGCCGACGCAGGCACGCCCCAGGTCGACCCGCTGCGCCTGGCCGCGGTCGTCGCGACGGGGATCGGCGGTGTGCACACCCTGCTCGACGCCTACGACACCCTGCGCACGCGCGGCCCGCGCCGCGTGCTGCCGATGACCGTGCCGATGCTCATGCCCAACGGCGCCGCGGGCGCGGTCAGCCTGGCGCTGGGCGCCGCGGCCGGCGCGCACGCACCGGTGTCGGCGTGCGCCTCCGGCGGCGAGGCCGTCGCGTACGGCCTCAACATGATCCGCACGGGTCGTGCGGACGTGGCCGTGGTCGGCGGCACCGAGGCGGCGATCCACCCGATGCCGCTGGCGAGCTTCGCCGCGATGCAGGCGCTGTCCACCCGCAACGACTCCCCCGAGACCGCCTCGCGGCCCTACGACACCACCCGTGACGGGTTCGTCATGGGTGACGGCGCCGGGATCATGGTGCTGGAGTCCGAGGAGTTCGCCCGCGCCCGCGGAGCCCGCATCTACGCCGAGGTCCTCGGCGCCGGGACCTCCTCCGACGCGTACCACATCGCCGCTCCCGAGCCCGAGGGCGCGGGTGCCTCGCGGGCCGTCGTCGAGGCGCTGCGCACCTCGGGCGTCAGCGCCGCCGACGTGGTCCACATCAACGCCCACGCGACCTCCACGCCCGCGGGTGACCTCGCGGAGGTCAAGGCGCTGCGCGTGGCCCTCGGGGCCGACCTCGACCACGTGGCCGTCAGCGCCACCAAGTCGATGACGGGGCACATGCTGGGTGCCGCAGGAGCCGTGGAGTCGATCTTCTCCATCCTCGCGCTGCACCACCGCCTCGCGCCCCCCACGATCAACGTGGAGGACGTCGACCCGGGCGCCGACGTCGACCTGGTGCTCAAGACCCCGCGCGAGCTGCCGGAGGGCATCGCCCTCAACAACGCCTTCGGCTTCGGCGGGCACAACGTGGCCGTGGCGTTCGGCCCCGCCAGCTGACCGGCCCGCCGGGCTGCACCACGCAGACGGCGAGAGCCCCCTCACGAGCTCGTGAGGGGGCTCTCGCCGTCTGTCAGCCGTCCGTCAGCCGACCCGGTGCAGCCAGCGGACGGGGTTGCCGTCACCGGCGTAGCGGAACGGCTCCAGCTCGTCGTCCCAGGCGCGGCCGACGGCGAGGTCGATGCCCTCGCGCAGCAGCTCCAGGTCGTCCCCGGCGCGCTCGACAGCGGCGCGCAGCCGGTCCTCGGGCACGACGACGTTGCCGTGGGCGTCCGTCACGGCGTGGAAGATGCCGAGCTCCGGGGTGTGGCTCCAGCGGCCGCCGTCGACGCCCTCGCTGGGCTCCTCGGTGACCTCGAAGCGCAGGTGCGCCCACCCCCGCAGGGCTGAGGTGAGGCGCGCCCCGGTACCCGGTGCCCCGTGCCAGGGCACCTCTCCGCGCAGCAGGCCGGGAGCCACCGGCTGGTCCGTCCAGTCGATGGTGACCGACACGCCCACGACGTTGGCCGCAGCCCACTCCACGTGCGGGCAGACCGCACGTGGCACGGAGTGCACGAACAGCACGCCACGGGTGATCCCACCGGACATCTCGACCTCCTCCGACCTCGGCGCCTGGTACGTCTTCCCCAACGACCTGCGACGGGACGAGCGGTGGTGCGAACTGCGCGGGTGGACCGTGCGGCGCCATGCTCGTCGGTCATGATGCACCACGCGGCGGGGCGGCACCAGGAGATCCCGGCCCTCGGCTCCGGCGTGTCGACCCTCGCGCTCGGCGGCCAGCGCCCCGACCAGGGCCGCCGGGTTCGGCGCGGTCGCCGTCGCGGCGTTCTAATGGGGACGTGGTCGACCACCCCCGCAGACCTGCCTTCCTGGGACCCGCAGCGATCGACGCGGTGCGGGGCGGCGGCGACCCGGCGCTGCGCGAGGAGGCCGCCCAGACCACGGCGCGCCTCATCGTGGACGGCGCCCGCGGCTCCGACGACGAGGAGGTGGCCGCCCGCCTCGTGGGCCTGGCCGACGAGCACGGCCTGGAGGTGCTGTCCACCCTGTGGGCCGACGCGCCCGCCGACAGCCTCGCCGGAGCCCTGTGGCGCCTGTTCGCGCTGCGCCAGTGGGTGCACGCAGACCCGGTGGGTGCCGCCCGCGAGTTCGAGGAGGGGCGCCGCAGCGTCCCCGTGATGGAGGTGGTGGCGGGCGTCGGGGACCCACCCGGCCCCGACGAGGTCCGCCGCTCCGTCGACGCGGTGCTGCGCGGCCTGGCTCGGGGTGACGTTCCCACCACCTTCGAGCGGGCTGCCGCCTTCGCGCGCGTCGTGGCCGCCGGACGCGCGGCTCGCGCCGCGCAGGGCCTCCCTCCCGTGACGGGTCGGGCCACGGCGGAGCGGCCAGGGGGTCCCACGGAGTCCGCCGTGCGCCTGGTCCGCACCGCGGAGCAGCTCGAGGCCGCTGCGCGGCAGGTGCGCCTGGAGCGCTTCGAGGCCTCCTCGGACTCGTCCCGCTCGCCAGGAGGCGGCGCGCCTCCGTCCAGTTCTCCCCCATCGCGCGACTGAGGGGCCCGCGCGGGGTTAGCCTGGGGGTGCGTCGGGCCGCGGTAGCCCCGGGCTCCACTTGAAGCCGCTTCGAGCGGCCCCGCGCCGAGAGGCGCTCCCGGCCCGACGCACCTACTCCTCGAGCTCGTCGAGCAGGTCCCGCAGCCACCCCGGGCCGGCGCACACCGCGGTCGGCGGGAGCCGGGCCCGCAGGCCCCGGTCGGCGGTCACCACGAGCACCGCCCGGCCTCTCGCGGTCAGGAGCTCGGTGAGCTCCGCGACGGAGGAGTCCCCGTCCGCCTCGGCCAGGTGGACGTGCACCGCGTCGCGCAGCCCCCCGGGGGAGGCGCTGCGCGCCGCGCCCTCGAGCACGGCGTGCACCTCCCCCAGCGCCAGCGCGCGACCGTCCGGTCCCGTGGCCGAGGTCCGGGCGGCCAGGTGCGACAGCTGCCCGAGCAGGCGGCGGGCGGCTCCCGGGCGGTCGCGCCACCACCCGTCGGGGCGGGAGCCGACCGCGTTGGCCGCGTCCACCACCAGGTCGACACGGTCGTCGTCGTCCTCTGCCACCCCAGCAGCCTCGCGCGCGGTGTAGCGGTCGCGCGCCGCAGGGGGTACGACTGCCTCATGAGCCAGCCGCCGGACCTGCCGGACGAGGACGCACCCTGGGCCGACGGGCCCGGCCACCTCAGCGGGGAGGGCCTGCCCCTGCCCGAGGAGGTCGCCGCCCTGGAGGACCTGCCGCCGGAGGACGAGGTGCCGCCGTCGCCGAGCTGACCGCCGCCGACCACCCCTCGGACCGCCCCGAGGGACCGCTCGTCGTCACACTGACCGGACGCTCCGGCCGGGCGGCGGGCCGGCTCGTGCTGCCCGCTGAGGAGCTGCGGTGGCGCTTCTCGCGCTCCTCGGGCCCCGGCGGGCAGGGTGTGAACACCGCGGACTCGCGCGTGGAGCTGTCCTGGGACGTGGCGGGTTCGCGCGTGCTGGACGAGCCGCTGCGCGAGCGGCTCCTGCTGGCCCTGGAGGGACGCCTGGTGGACGGCGTGCTCACGGTCGCCGCCGCCCAGCACCGCCAGCAGCGGCGCAACCGCTCTGCGGCGCGCGACCGGATCGCGGCGCTGGTCGCGTCGGCCGCCGCTCCCCCGGCGCCGGCGCGCCGGCCGACGCGGATCTCCGCGGGGGCGCGGCGGCGCCGGACGGAGGCCAAGCAGTCGCGCAGCTCCACCAAGGCCCTGCGACGACGCCCCGACTGGTGAAGCGGCGACCTCCCACGAACCACCGAGGCGCCTGGTAGTGTCGTCATCCGACGCCGCCGATGGCGCGTCCCATCCCGCATAGCTCAATTGGCAGAGCAGCCGGCTGTTAACCGGCAGGTTCTTGGTTCGAGTCCAAGTGCGGGAGCCCATCCTCCAGGGCTCCTGAACGTTCATCAGCCCACCGGTACCGGCTCGCCGGGGCACCCGCAGCTGGTACCCCCTCCACAGCGGCGACCAGGTGGCTGCGTCAGCGGTGTCCTCCTGCCGGCCCAGCTCTCGCGTGATGGCCCGCCGGTCGTTCGCGGAGCGGGTGCGCTGCTCGGCCTCCCAGCCCGACGCGCCCGTGCGCCCGGCGTCGCCCAGCGCGGAGGTCGGTGGCGGCGCCGTCCGAGGGACCTCCCACAGCAGGCGACGCGTCAGACCTGCCCGGACCACGTCACCGCTGGGTGACTCCTCGAGCACGCACGGTCCCCCTGGTCACCCTCACGGATGTCCCTGCAGCTCCCGGACTGCGCAGATCGGACGAACCCGACGATCTCCCCTACAGTTCCGGCCGTCCACCGGTCGGGTCACGCGCGCCCCGGCCGAGCGCGAGAGGCGGACCTGACGACGTGGTGCACGTGAACGAGGCCGAGCAGGTGCTCGTGGTGGAAAGGCCCGACGGCACCTCCGAGGTGACGGTGGGCGGCGCGGTGCAGGTGCTGAGCGCCGTCCCGCAGGCGGAGGTCGCCGAGGTGGTCACCGCGCTGGTCGCGGAGCGCGCCGCAGCCCTCGGGAAGCCGGTGCGCGTGCTCACGAGATGTGGGTCGAGCTGGAGCGCCGTCGTGGTCGACCCCAGCGGTGCGGTGCGGCCCGACAGCCGCTCCACCGGGCGCGCGGACCGCCGCACGTCCCCCTCCCCCGCCGGACCCGACGTCGAGACCCTCCCGGAGGCAGCTCCCGTGTCCACCGCCACGCACCAGCCCGACGCCGCCGCAGCCACCAGCAGCCCTCCGGCCGGCCACCGCCCCTGGGGCTACGACTACCCCGAGGGCCGCCAGTCCTTCCTGCGCGACCAGCAGCAGGAGCTGTCCGCTCGGGAGGGCTGGCGAGGGGCGCTGAACCACTTCGGCCTGCGCCTCGCCCCCGACGAGGCGGAGCGCAGCGGACGCGCTGACGCCGCGACGGTCTCCCAGCACTGGGTGGGCCCGCGCACCATCGCCGTGGTCAACGCCAAGGGAGGGGCCGGGAAGACCCCGACGACGGCGATGCTCGCGGCCACGTTCGCGCGCCACGGAGGCGCGGGCGTGCTGGCGTGGGAGAACAACCAGACCCGCGGCACGCTCGGGTGGCGCACCGAGCAGGCGCGGCACGACGCGACGTCGATGGACCTGCTCCCCCGGGTGCAGCACCTGCTCGGCACCGGCGCCCGCGCGGCCGACCTCGCCCGCTACGTGCACCACCAGCGCGCGGACCGCTACGACGTGCTGCGCTCGCAGCCGCTGGCGCTGGCCAGCGAGCAGCGCGTGACCCCGCACGACGTCGACGCCGTGCACGAGCTGGCGTGCAAGTACTACCGGATGATCCTCATCGACTCCGGCAACGACGAGTCAGACCCCACCTGGCTGCGCATGGTCGAGCACAGCGACCAGCTGGTGGTGCCCACGACCACCCGCGACGACCACGCCGAGGCCGGCGCGCTGCTGCTGGAGGCCCTCGCCGCTCGCGACGAGCGCTCGGCCCAGCTCGCGGCCTCGGCCGTGGTGGTGGTCACCCAGGCCGACCCCAAGGCCACCGCCGCCGACGTCCAGCGCGTGGTGGAGGGCTTCGGCGCCCTCGCCCACCAGGTGGTCACGGTGCCGTTCGACCCCGCCCTGGTGGACGGCCAGCTGCGCCACGACCTCCTGCGCCCCGCGACGCAGAGGGCGTGGCTGGCGGCCGCGGCCGCCGTGGCGCGCGGGCTCTGACGGCGCCGTCACCAGCCGCCCGCCCGCGTCTGGCAGCATCGGGCGCGCACGCCGCAGTAGCTCAGCCGGTCAGAGCAGGGGACTCATAATCCCTGGGTCGTGGGTTCGAGCCCCACCTGCGGCACTGTGACCCAGGTCACAGTGGATCGACCGTGACGTTCCGGGACTCCCTGACTCCCACCTCATGTCGCGCACTTCGGGCACAGCCCGGAGGACGACGCACGAGCCCGACGAGGACCGGCCGACAGGCCGGCAGAGGGAAGGACGGAACCCCATGTCCCAGACCACCACCAGCACCGCCGTTGCTTCGACCAAGCCGGGTGCGCTCACCACGTCCCAGGGCCACACCACCATCGCTGACACCGTCGTGTCGAAGATCGCCGGTATCGCCGCGAACGAGGTCAACGGCGTCTACGCCCTCGGTGGCGGCGCTGCCCGCGCCATCGGTGCCCTGCGCGAGCGCATCCCGGGTGCCACCACCAACCACTCCCAGGGCGTGTCGGTGGAGGTCGGCGAGAAGCAGGCCGCCGTCGACATCAACCTCATCGCCGAGTACGGCGTCTCCATCGCCGACCTCGCCGCCGGCGTGCGCCGCAACGTGGTCTCCTCGGTCGAGCGGATGACCGGCCTGCAGGTCACGGAGGTCAACATCGACGTCGCCGACGTCCACATCCCCTCGGACGACGACGAGCACGAGGCCCCCGCCAAGCCCGCTCGCGTCCAGTGAGCCCCTCTGCCGCCCCGACTCCCGGGGCGACGCCGGTGACCGCTCCTGATCCGGCCGACGAGGTCACAGCGGTCGAGGCGGTGGTGGAGACGGTGCTCCGCGTCCCCGGCGTCGCGAGCCTCAGCGCCGGCCCTGCCGGTTCTGCGGCGACGCTGCTCCCCGGACGGCGGATCGACGGTGTGGCCCTGCGACCGACCGGCACCGAGGTGCACGTGGCCGTCCGATACGGCGTCGACGTCCGCGCCACCGCGCGAGCGGTGCACGACGCCGTCGCCGGTCTCGGGGCCTCTGTGCCCCAGCCGGTCAACGTCCACGTGGAGGACGTGCTGGCGCGCTGAGCGCGCCGTTCCCACCACCGGCTGTGGCGCCGGTAGCGGGCGGGTCGCCGTGGCGACCCGCCCGCTACCGGCGCCCCCGGGGGTCTCTGAGCCCCCAGACCGACTCGGACGAGATCCCTTCGGCTGATGGGATCTCCACACCGCCAGCACCGCGACGCTGCAGCCGGACCACCTGGCGCAGCGCTCCGACCAGACTCCTCGGCGGTGGTCACCGCTTCGGCGGACCTGGACGCCGTGCTGTCGCCGCCGGACCTGCTCAGCGCTCGTCGCGCAGCAGGCCCATGAGCACGACGTCCTCGTAGCCGCCTCGCACCCAGGCGTGCTGGCGTCGTCGTCCTTCTTCCACGAAGCCGACCTTGGCGTAGGCGCGCAGCGCCCCAGCGTTCGAGGCGATGGCCTGCAGGTGGATGCGCCGCAGGTTGCGCCGGGTGAAGCCGAAGTCGACCAGCTGGCGCAGCGCCTCGGTGCCGACGCCGCGCCCGCGGAAGCCGTCGGCAAGGCTGATGCCCGCCTCGGCGTGGCGCGCCAGGGTGTCGAAGGCGAAGAGGGTCGCGCTGCCCGCGGGGCGCCCGTCGACGTCGATGACGAAGAAGACGTCGTCGCGGTAGCTGGTGGCGGAGGCGTTCGCCTGCGCGTCGTACCGCTGGCGCGGCACCGGCCCGGGGGCGCTCGGGTCGCGCTCCTCCCAGGTGCTGAGGTCGGAAGCGATGCTGTAGAGGACGTCACGGTCCGCTTCGGTGCGCGCTCGCAGGGTCACGGTGGGTACCTCGGACACCGCCGCACCGTACCCAGCAGCCTCGCTCGGGAGCGCGTCGGCGGCGTCCGCCCCAGGCACGGCAAGGAGGTGGTCACGTGGGTTGCTGCGGCACCACCTGCAGGACCAGTCTCACCGGATGGCCCTTCCCCGCATCGTGGCTCCCCTCGCCGCCTCAGCCCTGCTCGCGACGGCGGCGGTGGCGCTGGCGCCCGCCGCCTCGGCGCACGGCGGCCCGTCCTCGCTGCCGGCAGCCGCGTCTGTGGCGCCCTCGCTGACCAGCGTCGTGACCATCACTGCCACCGGCGACGCCTCCGCACCGACCTCGGCCAGCGCCCAGTGGAGCATCCCCGCGTGCAGCGGAACCGTCTACGCCGAGTTCGTGCTGCGCCAGCAAGGGGCTGGGGGCTCGCCGTCGGTGCACCTGCAGGACAAGGGCTTCCGCGCCTACCCGTGCCAGCCCGCGCCGCAGGCGGTCACGGTGCGCTACGGCCCCGCCGACCCGTCGCAGGCGGTGCTCACCACGAGCCCGGTGGTGCTGACCACGACCACCTCCTCAGCTGCTGCCGGAGGAGACCAGACGAGCAGCACCTCCACCACCGCGAAGGCGGTGGCCAGCGCGAAGGGACTCCCCAAGGGCTCCGCCGTGGTGCCGCGCCACACCCAGGGCGTCGTGCGGCACGACGGTGGCAGCGCCGCGGCGCGCTGGGTGGTGCCGGCGTGCACCGGCAGCGTGCGCGTGGTCTTCACCCTCTTCCAGGACGGCGAGTCGTCGCCTCGGGCGGCCCAGGGCCCCACCACCTACCCGTGCAGCCCCGCGGACCAGCTGGTGACCGTGCAGTACAGGCCCACGGGTGGTGGCGCAGCCGCCGTCCACACCGGTCCAGCCGACCTGTGGGTGGACACCTCCTCCGCCCGCGGCGACGCGACCAGCCGGCCGCTGCAGTCGGCCGGGGCGACCGCGACCGTCTCCTGACCCGTGGGTGGGGGGAGCGCGGGCACGCTCGTCGTCCTGCGGGGGAACTCGGGCTCGGGGAAGACCACCGTCGCCAGGGCCGTGCAGCGGCGGTTCCCGAAGGGCACCTGCGCGGTGGTGAGCCAGGACAGGATCCGGCGGGAGGTGCTGCGCGCTGCCGCGCCGTCCGTGGCAGCCTGCTCGCGTGCTCCTGGACCGGATCGGCACCGACCTGCGGGAGGCGATGCGCTCCCGTGACCGGGTGGCCGTGGCCGCCCTCCGGAGCGCCCTCGCGGCGGTCGCCAACGCCGAGGCGCAACCCTCGCCCGACGGCCAGGGCGCGATGGGGATGACCTCGACCAGCGAGCACGTCGCAGGCTCGGCGATCGGCGTCGGCGCGACGGAGGTGGAGCGCAAGCGCCTCTCCCCGGACGACGTGCTCGCCGTACTGCGGCGCGAGGTCGAGGAGCGGCGGAGCGCGGCGCGGGAGCTGCGCTCCGCGGGACGCGCCGACCGCGCCGACGAGGCGGACGCCGAGGCGGAGGTGCTGGCCCGCTACTGCTGACGCCCGCGGCGGTAGGCGGCCGGTGTGGTGCCCGTCTGGCGGGTGAAGTGGTCGTAGAACGAGCTCTGCGAGCCGAAGCCGGCGGCGTGGGCCACGTCCGCGGTGCTCGCGTCGGTGGTGAGCAGGAGGCGGCGGGCCTCGGCCAGGCGGCACCCGAGCAGGTACCCGCCCAGCGTCACCCCCCATCCGGCGGCGGAAGAGCGTGGTGGCGTACGGCGCGCTCAGGTGGACGGCCGCCGCGGCGTCGGCGGTGGTGACCCCGTCGCGGAAGCGCTCGACGCAGAAGCGCGCCAGGTCGGCCACGGGGTCGCGGCCGGTGGACGGCTCGGGCGGGGCAGCAGCGCGAAGGGCCTGCGCACCGTAGGGCTGTGCCACAGCGTGCAGGGCACCACGCGCATGCTGGCGCGTCCCCTCGACGTCCCCTACGACGAGGTCGACCACCTCTGCGCGGGCATCGACCACCAGGCGTGGGTCCTGCGCTTCCGCCGGGGCCACGAGGACCTCTACCCGCGCCTGCGGGCGGAGATGGCCGCCCGGCACGTGCCCGGCCGCGCCGCCGGCCAGCTCGCCGGGGACGACGGCGACCACAGCGGTGTGGCGGACGCCGCGTCCACCTACGAGGGCGGCAACGAGCAGGTCCGGACCGCCATCATGTCGGCGTTCGGCTGCTTCCAGACCGAGAGCAGCCACCACGCCTCGGAGTACCTGCCGTACTTCCGCAAGGACCCGGAGATGGTGGAGAGCTTCATCCCCCAGCGGTGGGACTACTACGAGGTGTGCGCCGCGCACGACGTCGGCGGGGAGCTGGATGAGCAGCTGGCCCGCCTCAAGACCGAGCTCGTGCCGTCGGTGGAGTACGGCGCGAGCATCGTCAACGCCATCGTCACGGGGGTGCCCGCGGTGGTCAACGGCAACGTGCCCAACCGGGGTCCGCTCATCTCCAACCTGCCCGACGACGCCTGCGTGGAGGTGCCGTGCCTGGTGGACTCCGGTGGTGTGCAGCCGACCGCTGCCGGGCCCGTGCCGCCCCAGCTGGCAGCCCTCAACAGGACGAACATCGGCGTGCAGCAGCTCGCCGTTGCCGCAGCGCTCACCGGGGACGTCGAGCACGTCCACCACGCGGTGGCGCTCGACCCGCTGACGGCCGCGCTGTGCACGCTCGACCAGGCCCGCGCCATGACCGAGGAGCTGCTGGCAGCGCACGCCGACCTGCTGCCGGTGCCGCTGCGTCCCCGCTGACGCGCGGGTGCTGCTGCGCTGCCGCCGTCAGGGCCGGCGGGTCGACTCCCGCAGCACCAGCCGGTGGGAGGCGATGACGTGCTCGGGAGGAGCCTCGCGGTCCGCGATCCGCCGCACGAGCAGGCGGGCTGCGGCGTCGACCATCTCGTCGTGCCCCGGTGCGACGGTCGACAGCGACGGCACGCTGGTGGAGGCGTCGGGGACGTCGTCGAAGCCGACCACCTGCACGTCGTCGGGCGCCCGCAGCCCCGCGTCGGCGAGACCGCGCAGGGCGCCGAGGGCGAGGGTGTCGGTGGCGCAGACCAGACCGTCCGTCCTGGGCTCGAGCTGCAGGGCCTCGAGGGTGAGCCGCAGCCCGTCGGCAGCGCGGTAGGTGGCGGACTCGTGGAAGCGGACCCGCGCCGCCGGGCTCCCCTCGACGGCGGCGGCCACGCCCGCCGCCCGCAGGCGGAACGCATCGCGGCGCGACCCGTCGGCGGCCGCGGGCTGCGGGAGCCCGACCGCCGCAAGCCGGCGGCAGCCCCGGTCGAGCAGCAGCTGCGCCGCGTCGCGGGCCCCCGCCGTGTTCGCCATCTCGACGTGGTCGAAGCGCTGGAGGTCCTGCCGCTCCCCCAGCATCACCACCGGGAGGTCACCGGCGAGGGCGGCGACGTCTTCGGCGGACAGGTCGCTGGCGCTCAGGAGCAGGCCGTCGTAGGCGTTGACGCGCGACCCGCTGATCGCGGCGAGCTCGCCCTGGCGGCTGGCACCTGTCTGCTCGACCACGAGCCGCAGCCCCTCGCGAGCGAGCCGGGCGGTCAGGCGCGCGGCCAGCATGCTGAAGTAGTGGCTGTCGAGCTCGTGCACCGCGAGGCCGACCACCCCGGTCCGGCGCCTGCGGAGGTTCTGCGCCGCCACGTTGACCCGGTAGCCGGTCTGCTCCACCACCGCCAGGACGCGCTCGCGCGTCTCGGACCTGACGTTCCGCCCCGCCAGGACGTTGGACACGGTCATCGCCGACACGCCGGCGGCGTCAGCGACGTCTCGCATCGTCACCACGGGCCGACCTCCTCACGGCGAGCCGTCGCGACCGCAGAAGGTGATCGTGACAGACGGAGAGGGGGCTGGACAGCGGTCGAACCACCCCTTGTGTATCGATACAACCACGAGCGGGAGCCGGTCTGCCCGCCGCACGACGGCGCAGCCGGCTGCCCTGGGTAGGGTCCGGGGCCATGACCGCGACGGTGCTCGACCCCTCCCCGGTCGCCGCGGGGTTCCGCGACCAGGTCCGCGCTGACGTGCGGCGCCTCGCCGTGCAAGGCCGGTCGCTGCGCGTGGTCGGGCTGATCAGCCAGGAGAAGGGGCCGGCCGCCACCTACGCGCGGTACGCCCAGCGGGGCTTCGAGGACGTCGGCATCGACTTCGAGCTGCGGCGGACCACGTCCGAGCAGGCGGAGGCCACTGTCGCTGGGGCGAACACGGACCCCGACGTCGACGGCGTCTTCCTCTACTACCCGCTGACCGACCGCACCGGGGACCGGTGGCTGCGCGAGCTGGTGGACCCGCGCAAGGACGTCGAGGGCATGCACTCGTTCTGGGGGCGGTTGCTCTACGAGAACCAGCGCTTCGTGGACCCCGAGCGCCGGTTCCGGGCGATCCTGCCGTGCACGCCGCTGGCCGTGCTCAAGCTGCTGCAGGCGGCGGGCCTGCGCAGCGACCGGGAGAACGCCCCGCTGGAGGGCGTCACCGCGTGCGTCATCAACCGCAGCGACGTCGTGGGCCGCCCCCTGGCGGCGATGCTCGCCAACGACGGCGCCCGCGTGCACTCCCTGGACCTCACGGGTCCGCTGGTGTTCGAGCCGGCCATCGGCCGCCACTCCCACGACGTGCGCGACTCCGAGGTCGACCGGCGCACCGCGCTGGCAGACGCCGACGTCGTCATCTCGGCGGTGCCCTCGCGCGACTTCGAGCTCGTCCGCGGCGATGAGCTGAAGGCGGGGGCGATCTGCGTGGACGTCGCGGAGTTCACCAACTTCGACGCCTCCGCGCACGAGCGGGCTGGCGTCTTCGTGCCGCGGGTGGGCCCGCTGACCATCGCCATGGCGGCGCGCAACCTCGTGCGGCTGGCGTCCGCGCAGCAGCGACAGGCGTAGGGACGGGCCGTGGGCGCCTGGGGGACGGGACTCGTCGAGGACGACATCGCCGCGGACTGGGTGGACGAGCTGGAGGACGCCGCGGTGATCCGTCGAGCGCCGCTCGTCCGCGCTGCACTGGAACGAGCTGCAGACCGCGGTCGGCCGCTGGACGCTCCCGAGGCGGTGGAGGCGCTGGCCGCGGCGCTCGTGGTGGCGTGGGCGGTGGACCGGGTCGACGTCCCCGCCGAGCACCACGCGCTCGCGCGGTCGCTGGCAGAGGCAGCGCCAGGGGTCGTCCCGCTGGCCATGGCGGCGTGCGACCGCATCACCTCCTCCGAGGACGAGGAGTGGTGGGAGCGCTGGGCGGACGCCGGCCTCGTGGACGAGGCACTCGCCGCCGTGCGCGCCGCGAGGGACGCCCTCGCCGGCTGAGGTCCTGCGTCGCAGCGCTCGGGGATCGCCTCAGGTGCGAGCACGGCCCCGCGGTCGGCGCCGTCGCAGCGGGCGCAGGCCCAGCAGCTCCTCCGGGTCGGTGTGCGTGAGGTAGAGGTAGACCGACGCCGCGGCCCAGGCGACCTCGGCGTCATCGGTGAGGGTCTCAGCAGCGGGGACCTGCAGCCCGCGGGCGCGGCCCCAGGCAGCCCCGTCAGCGGTGTGGTCCGCCGAGTAGCCGAGGGACGGCACCGCCTCGAGCGCCCGCGCGAGCAGCGCCGACGCGACGCCTCGGCGGCGGTGCGTCGGAGCGGTGTGGACGAGCTCGACGTCGCCGTCGAAGGCGAGGAAGGCCACGGGGACCAGGGCACCGCGGCGCCGCTCGAAGGCGGCGAGCAGCCGGCAGGCGGTGAGGTCGCGGGCGTCGACCTCACCGGTCACCAGTCGCCGCACCAGCACGGGTCCCCCTGTCGACGTCGACGCTGCACCCGCTCGGATCCTCCCCCAGCAGGGGGTTCGACCTGTCACCGGGGCCCGGCGCAGACGCGCCGCGAGGTCGCGGTGGCGGTCCGGTCCCTGTCGCGAGTGGCCGTCCGGTGCACCCCGGTTCGAGCGCGCTGCTCGGCTGCGGGACCTCCTGGCCTCGGCGCCCCTGTCGGAGGGCGGACGCCGCCACGTGGCGTTCTGCGCCGGGTCGCCGATGCCGGAGCCGGACCCTGCCGTGGAGGAGCACGGACCGAGGGAGTGGCTAGCGTGGCTGCGCCACCGAGGACGACCGAGACGGAGCGACCCATGACCTCCCCGCGAAGCTCTGAGCAGCACCTGGCCGTGTGGAGCACCCTCGACGACCCGCGGGTGCTGCGGCTGCTGCTCGCCGCGCGGCCCGGCTGGGTGGTGCTCGACGCCCAGCACGGCGCGTGGACGGACCGCACCCTCACCGACGTCCTCCTCACGCTCGCGACGGACGTGCCGGTGTGGGTGCGCCTGCCCGACGACCGCCCCAGCGGCATCGGCCGTGCGCTCGACGCGGGTGCGGCCGGCGTCGTCGTCCCCCTCGTCGAGTCGGTGGAGCAGGCCGCTGCGGTGGCCGCCGCCTGCCGCTACCCGCCCACGGGTCGCCGGAGCTCCGGGCCGATGCAGGGCCTCGTGGGAGGGACCGCGCCGACCACCGCCGAGGCGGACGCCGCCGTGGGGTGCGCGGTGATGGTGGAGACCGCGGCGGGCCTCGACCGCGTCGAGCAGATCGCCGCGGTACCCGGCGTCGACCAGGTGTTCGTCGGACCCAACGACCTGTCGCTCTCCCTCGGCACCACCCTGGACGCGCTCCTCGCCGACGACGACGAGGGCGGCCCGTTGCCCCGGGTGGTCGCCGCGTGCCGCGCCGCGGGGGTGCGCGCCGGCGCCTACGGCGGTGACGCGGCTCGCGGGCAGCTGCTGCTCGAGCTCGGGTTCTCCGACGTCGTGGTGGCCACCGACACCGGGCTGCTGGCCGGGGCGGCCGCAGTGGCGTTCTCCCGAGGGGACTGAGCTCGGCCACCGCGCGGTCACCGCGCGGCGTGCCGGCCGTGTGCTCCCGGCGTGCGACCCTGGTGGTGCGCGCACGTGCGCGCCCTCCGCCGATCGGGCGGGGCCCACGAAGGGCGGACCGATGGCCCCCCAGGCACCTGCACCCCGTGACGACCTCGCCGCCCTCGAGCAGCAGCGCCGCCAGCACGACGAGACCTTCGAGCGACGCGCTGTCGACGCCGCCCAGCGCCGCCGCGCCGCCGTGGACCTGTGGCGCCACCAGCGCGACGTCGAGGAGCGCCACCGCCACGAGGTGGAGCAGCGCCAGAGCGCCGACCGCCGCGTCCGCGACGAGCAGGTGCGCCTGCGGCACGAGGCCGAGGACGAGGAGAGGCGCCTGCACCACGCGCTCGACGCCGCGCTGCGCCGCGAGCGCGTGGTCACCCACCTCGCCCGCACCGACCCGGCGCTCACCGGGCAGCTCCAGCGCGCCCACGAGGACGTGGACCTGACCCGTGCGCGGTGGCAGGAGGCCGACGACGCCCGCCGGCGGTTCCCGTCCCGCTGGCCCTGGTGAGTCCCCCGTTCGGGAGGTGTTCTTGGTCGGGCGCTGACACGCTCGTGCGATGGACGGCGACGCCTTCAGCTCCACGGGTGCGCCCGCGGTCGGCACCCGGAGTGCGGACGGTGACCTCGCGCAGCAGCTGGCCGAGCTCGTCGACGAGCTGCAGCAGGACCCGTCCCACCAAGCCGTCCTCGACCGCACCGCCGCTGCCGCTGTCGAGCTGGTCCCAGGGGCCCAGCACGCCGGTGTCTGCCTGGTCCGGGCCGGGCGCCGGGTCGGTCCGGCGTCGGCCACGTCGGAGCTGGTGCTGCGCCTGGACGAGCTGCAGGCCGACACCGGTGAGGGGCCGTGCTGGGACGCGGCGCTGCACCAGCGGGCCGCGCGCGTGGCCGACGTCGGCGCCGAGGTCGAGCGCTGGCCGGAGCTCGCCTCCCGCGCGCGGGCGCTGGGGACGCTCAGCGTGCTGTGCCTGCACGTGCGCTCGGGGAAGAGGGGCCTGGGGGCGCTGAAGCTGCTCAGCGAGGAGCCGGGGGCCTTCGACGCCGAGGCCGAGCGCGTGGCGGCGCTGCTGGCCGTCCACGCGGGACGGGCCATCGCCGACGCCCACCAGCTGGAGAACCTCCAGCTGGGCCTCGCCCACCGGGACGTCATCGGACAGGCGAAGGGCATCCTCATGGAGCGCCACCGCATCACCGCCGACCAGGCCTTCGCCCTGCTGGCCTCGGCCAGCCAGCACACCAACCGCAAGCTGCACGACGTCGCCGTGGACCTCACCGCCAGCGGGGAGCTCCCCCAGCGCTGATCGCGCTCAGCCCGCCGGTGGTGCGCCCCAGCCGACGGACGCTCGGGTCGCCGGGACGGCCTTGCGGTGTAAGGCTGATCTTCCTGCTGCGGTGACGCGCCGTCAGCAGACACCGTCGGCGTCCTCGTCGACCGACTCCCTGGGAGACGCCGTGCCCGCTCTGCTCGCCTCCAGCATCCGCCGCTGGGTCCTGCTGTCCGTCGCCGTGCCGGTCGGGGCGGCTGTGGCTCGCAAGGTCGCCCGCAGCATCGAAGCGCGCCGCGGCCCCAGCGCCGTCACCAAGGGTCTGACGAAGGCCGCGGACGCGGCCCAGCGCAGCAAGCGCAAGAACCGCGGACGCACCGGGCGCTGAGCCTGAGGGGGGTGCCCGGCGCCGACGTCCCCTACGGTGGTGGCGTGCCCGTCGGTCCACCCCCCGAGGACGAGGACGCGCTGGTCCTGGACCAGCAGAACGCTCTGGACCGCATCTCCGACCTGCGCGAGCGCCTCGAGCGCACCGCAGACCCGGAGGAGCGGGCGCGGCTCGTCGCGGAGCTCGACGCGCTGGCCGACCGGCTCGACGCGCTGGCCGACGCCTTCGACACCGAGGCCGAGAGGCGGGACCGCGACGCAGAGGCCCGTGGCACCCGGGCCCTGGCCCGCGACCGCGCCGCGGCAGACCGCGCCACCGCGCAGGGCGTCCCGGACGTGGGGGCGCTCGATCGCCAGCACGCCGCGGTGGCACGGGACTGGGCGGCCAGCGACCGCTACGAGTCCCGCACCGACCGTCGCCGCGCCGCGGAGGCTCGTCGCTCGGCCGCCGACGAGCGACGCGCCGCGGCTACGGAGCGTGACGCACTCCCCACGGAAGATCACGACGGCGAGGGCTGATCGCCGTCGTCCGACGAGGGGTGCCGGCGCGGGCCCTCCCCGACGGGTGCGACGGCGGAGCCGCCCCTAATCTCGGGGTGTGGAACCGGCGTCGACAGTCCTCGACGCGATCCCCAGCTCCATCGCCGCCGCCCGTGCGATGGTGCGTGAGCGCTGCCGGGTGGCCGGGGCGACCGACCTGTCCCGTGACCTCGCCGTGCTGCTCACCAGCGAGGTGGTCACCAACGCGGTCCTGCACGCCGCCAGCCGGGCCCGGCTGAGCGTGATCGCGAACCACGAGTCGATCCGCGTGGAGGTCGGCGACGACAGCACGGAGCTGCCGCAGGTGCTGCGGCTGCGCCGCGGCTCGCCCCACGGTCGCGGCATGGCGCTCCTGGAGGACCTCGCCGACGCCTGGGGCGTGCGGGAGGAGCCCGGCGGCAAGGTCGTGTGGTTCACCCTGTCCAGCGACCGCCAGGCGGACGAGCCCCGGGACTGACGTCCCGGCCGGGGGTCAGGCCTCGACCGAGACGTCGGTGAGGGGCTTGGAGCAGCACAGCAGCACCTTGCCCATCTTGACCTCGCGCGGCCGGATGCCGCCCTGGTGCTGCATGTCCACCTCGCCCTCGACGAGCGTGGTCTTGCAGGTGCCGCACACGCCCTCGCTGCACGAGGACGGCGGGGTCAGCCCGGCGCGGAACGCCGCCTGCAGGATCGTCTCGTCGCGGCCGCAGCGGATCGAGCAGCCGCTGCGGGTGAACTGCACCGCGAAGCCCTCCTCCGCGCTGGCGGCCGCCGCGGCGCCGTCACCGGAGTCGGCGGCGGCGTCTGCCACCCGCTCGACGTCCTCGGAGTCCAGCGACGCGTCCGCGGGGGCGTCCCCGAGGTCGAGCCGCTCGAAGGAGAACGTCTCCTGGTGGTACTGCTCGGCCGGCAGGCCCGCGTCGAGCAGAGCCGTGCGCACCGCGTCCATGTACGGCGGCGGCCCGCAGACGAAGACCTCGCGGTCGGCGTGGTCGGGCACCGCGGCGGTGAGCACCGGCCCGTCGAGCTGGCCGACGAGCCCGGCCCAGCCCGGCTCGTCGCCGGTGGCGGCGACGACGTGCTCCACCCGCAGCCACGGGTGCAGCGCCTCGAGGGCCTCCAGCTCCTTGCGGAAGATGATGTCCGCCGGCGTGCGGGCGCTGTGGACGAAGACGACGTCGGCGTCGCGGCCGAGGTCGGCGAGGGTGCGCGTCATCGACATCAGCGGGGTGATGCCGCTGCCGGCCGACAGGAACAGGTACTTCTGCGCGGGGTGGCGGCTGGTGCTGAAGACCCCCAGCGGCGGCTGGACGCGCAGCATCGTGCCGGGGCGCACGGTGTCGTGCAGCCACGGCGAGACGACCCCGCCCGGCTTGCGCTTGACCGTGATGGACAGCGCGTGCGGACGCGTGGGCGGGGAGGAGACGGTGTACGAGCGCAGCACCTCGGTGCCGTCGACCTCGAGCCGCAGCGTGATGAACTGCCCCGGCTCGAAGTGGAACAGGTGCGCGTCCGGCGAGGCGAAGGTGAAGGTCTTGACGTCGTGGGTGACGTCCAGCACCGCCTGGCACACCAGCAGCGACTCGTCCTCGTCGTCGCCCCAGGTGGCCAGGCCGGCGGGGTGAGGGGGGCAGTGCGCGGTCATGCCGTGGCCTCGACGCCCAGGTGCTCGCGCAGGCGGGTGACGTACCAGTTCACGAAGCCCTCGACCTGGTCCTCGACCATCGAGTAGGGGCCGGGCACGTAGCTCGGGTCGCTGCAGCCGATCTGGGTGTTGGTCACCAGCACGCGGTCCTGGTCGTTGGTGGCGTTCCACACGGTGCACAGGGCCTCGAGGTCGTAGTCGACGCCCTCCTCCGCGTCCGGGTGCACCAGCCAGGTGGTGCGCAGCACGCTGGTGCTGGGCGAGGTCGGCATGACCGAGAAGACGACGGCGTGGTCGCCGAGGAAGTGGAACCAGCTGTTGGGCTGCATGTGCAGCGACAGGTCTCCGAAGGCGGCGTCCTTGACCTCGCCGATGAGCTTGGAGCAGACGGCGGCGCCGTTCGCGGCGAACGACTTGCCCTCGCCGTCCAGGGGCAGGTGGGTCAGCTGGAAGCCCACCTGGCGGGTGTCGAGCTGCATGTGGTCGGCCAGGGGCGTGCCCTGCTCCCGGCGCTTCTCGGCGAGGGCGTCCGCGGCCTTCGTGTACCGGTCGTACAGGGGCTTGAGACGAGGGGTGATGTCCTCCTCGTCGTAGGCGAAGATCGGGAAGTAGGCGCTGATGAGCTCGGGGTGGCCGTCGCAGTGGTAGCACTCGCGGTTGTTCTCCATGACCAGCTTCCAGTTGCCCGCCTCGGGCAGGTCCACCTGGCGGGCCACCTTGGCCTTGTCGAGCTGGTAGGGCAGCAGGTGCGGCTCGACGATCTTCGCGACCTCGTCGAAGTCGGCAGGAGCCTCGGGGGCCAGGCAGATGAAGACCAGCCCGGCGAGGTTGCGCACGTGCACCTTGCGCAGCGAGAAGCAGGTCTTGTCGAAGGTCGGCGGCTGGGACTCGGCGTGCAGCAGCGAGCCGTCCAGGGCGTAGGTCCAGCGGTGGTAGGGGCACACGATGTTGCCCACGAAGCCCTTGTCCTCCAGCAGGCGCGACCCCCGGTGGCGGCAGACGTTGTGGAAGGCGGCGATCTCGTCGTCGTCGTCGCGCACCACGATGACCGACGCCTTCCCGACGTCCACGGTCACGAAGTCACCGGCCTCGGGGATCTCGGCAGCGGCCGCCACGAAGATCCAGTTCTTGCTGAAGACCACGTCGACGTCGAGGTCGTAGACCTCCTGGCTGGTGTAGAAATCACCCTCGAGGCTGTAGCCCTTGCGGCGGCGCGCCACGAGCTCGGCGGCGCTGGCGCCGGGAGCCGGAGCCTCGACGCCAGGAGAGGCCGGTGCGCTCGTGCTGGCGGGGGGCGTGAGCTGCGTGGTCATGGGACTTCCCTTCGGGACCGGCATCTGCGGTGTCGAGGTGGGGGGCTCTCGGCGGTGCCAGGGGTGCTCGGCTCACCAGCTCCATCGCCAGCGAGTTTCGTTCTGCGAGACGGTTTCACTCTGTGGTCCGGCAGATCGTTCTCTCGCTCGCGGTGCGTGTCAAGGGGGTGACCGGCGATCCGCGCGAAGTCCTCCGGCGACGCCGGCCGCTCGCCGTGGCGGCGGCCGTAGTGTTCCGGGATGCGGAACGACGCGTCCACGGTCCAGTCCGTCGACAGGGCCGTCTCCCTGCTCCAGGCACTGGCCGCCCACGGCCCCGCGGGGTTGACGGAGCTCTCCGCCGGCGTGCGGATCCACAAGGCCACGGCCTTCCGCCTCCTGGCCACGCTGGAGGCGCGGGGGCTGGTCCAGCAGGACGGGGAGCGCGGCCGCTACCGCCTGGGCCCGTCGGCGGCGCAGCTGGCGGCCGGTGCCGCGGGGGCGAAGGACGTCACCGCGCTGTGCCGGCCGCTGTGCGCCCAGCTCGCCGAGGAGGTGGGCGACACGGTCAACCTCGTGGTGAGCGACGGGGTGCAGATCACCACCGTGGACCAGGCCGCCGGCGGCTCCATCGTGGCCAGCACCGACTACGTGGGGCGCCGCGGCCCGCTGCACGCCACGGCCGCGGGGAAGGTGTTCCTGGCGGAGTGGCCTGCGGCCCGCCTCGCCGAGCTGTGCGGCGGCGGCCTGGAGAGGTTCACCGACCGCACCCTCGTGGACCAGCGGGGGCTGGAGGAGGACCTGCGGCTCGTCCGGACGCGGGGCTGGGCCGCCGCACAGGAGGAGCACGAGACGGGCCTGGTGGTGGTCGGGGCACCGGTGCGGGCCGCCGACGGCACGGTCGCCGCGGCGATGACCGTCGGGGGCCCCACCTACCGGATGACCCCGGAGGCCCTCCCGTCGATCGCCGCGCACGTGGTGGCCGCCGCAGCGCGGGCCTCCTGGCGCCTGGGCGCGGTCAAGCCCGGCTGAGCCGGAGGCGCAGGGCCACCGGCTCAGCCGGGCAGCGGACGTCTCCCGAGACCGGCCCCGGGATCAGTCGCTGATCGTGACCTTGCGGGGCTCCTGGGCCGAGCGGCCCGTGGGGACGCCGGCCGCGGGTGGCACCACCGGGAACTGCCCCGTGATCGGCGCCTTGTCGCCGCGCAGGTCCTTGAGCAGCGCCCAGCACATGAGGACCATCACCACGAGGAACGGCGTGGCGGCGATGATCGTGAGGTTCTGCAGCGCCTGGAGGCCACCGGCCTGGAGCAGCACGATCGCCACCACGCCGGTGATGCCTCCCCAGGCGGCGGTGAGCCAGCGGCGGGGCTCGTCGTCACCGTTGCTCGACAGCGAGGCCATGACGATGCTCGCGGCGTCGGCACCGGAGACGAAGAAGATCGCCACCAGGAGCACGACGAGGATCGACGTCAGCCCGGACCACGGGAACAGCGCCAGCAGGTTGAACATCTGGGCGGTCTGGTCGCTGTCGGCCAGCACGTCGAGGGCGCCGGTCAGCTGGGCGTTGATGGCGGTGCCGCCGAAGACGGAGAACCAGATGAGGCTCACCAGCGTGGGGATGAGCATGACGCCGATGACGAACTCGCGGATGGTGCGGCCGCGCGAGATCTTGGCGAGGAAGGCGCCCACGAAGGGCGTCCACGACATCCACCAGGCCCAGTAGAAGATCGTCCAGCCGGACAGCCACTCCTGGCCGCCGAACACGCCCGTCCGCAGCGACATGTGCGGGAGCGCGGCGAGGTAGTTGCCGGCCGCGTTGGGGGCCATGTCGAGGATGAAGACCGTCGGGCCGACGACGAAGAGGAAGAGCAGCAGGAGCCCGGCCAGCACCATGTTGGTGTTCGACAGGATCTTGACGCCGCGCTCGATGCCGCTGACGGCGCTGATGACGAAGCACGCGGTGAGCACCGCGATGATCGCGACCTGCACGCCCGTGCCGTTGGCGATGCCGAAGACGTGGGTGAGGCCGCCGTTCATCTGCGCGGCGCCCAGGCCCAGGCTGACCGCGGAGCCGAAGACGGTGGCGAAGATGGCGAGGACGTCGATGGCCTTCGCCGCACCGCGGCCGCGGGGCCCGCGCAGCAGCGGGGCGAACGCGGCGGAGAAGCCGCCCGGGCGGCCCTTGCGGTAGGTGGAGTAGGCCAGGGCGAGGCCGACGACCGCGTAGATGGCCCACGGGTGCAGGCCCCAGTGGAACAGCGTGTACTGCATCGCCTCGTCGGCCGCGGCCGGCGTGCCCGGCGTCACGTCGCCCTCGGGCGGGGTCATGAGGTGGGTGACGGGCTCGGTGACGCCGTAGAACATCAGGCCGATGCCCATGCCGGCGGAGAACATCATGGCGATCCACGAGGCCCGGCTGAACTGCGGGCGCTCGTGGTCGGCGCCGAGGCGGATCCGGCCGACGCGGCTGAAGGCGAGCACCAGGGCGAGGGCCACGAACCCGCTGGCGCTGACGGCGAAGGCCCAGCCCAGGTTGCCGGTGATCCAGCCCAGCCAGGCTCCGGAGACCTTCGCGAGCTGGTCCGGGACGACGATGCCGACGGCGCACAGCGCCACGACGACGACGGCCGAGACCGCCAGCACGGGCTTGTCGATGGGCTGCTTGCGGTGGCGGTGTTCCGGGGGGGCTCCGTTGTCGAGCGACATGAGCTGGTCCTCTCACGACAGGCGGGTGGGCCTGGGCCGGGTGGAACGGGGACTTGCACCCTAGGCAGGACGCGGGCAACTCTGCCGCGCGTGATCTAGATGTAACACGATGTCTGATGCATCAGTGCCAGGTCAAGAGTCTGGAGGCAACTGGTCGTGGCTGCGGGCCTGGTCAGCCCGACGACCGGGACGCCGACGAGCACCCGCCCCCAGCGGGGCGGGTGCTCGTCGGACGGGCTCAGGGGCGCCGCGGGCTCAGCGGAAGACGACGGTGCGGTGGCCGTTGAGCAGCACGCGCTGCTGGCAGTGCCACTTCACCGCGCGCGACAGCGCCAGGGCCTCGGCGTCGCGGCCGACGGTGGCCAGCGCCGCCGGGTCGTGCGTGTGGTCGATGCGGATGACCTCCTGCTCGATGATCGGGCCCTCGTCGAGGTCGGGGGTCACGTAGTGGGCCGTGGCGCCCACGAGCTTCACCCCCCGGTCGAACGCCTGGTGGTAGGGCTTGGCGCCCTTGAAGCCCGGAAGGAACGAGTGGTGGATGTTGATGGCCCGCCCGCGGAGCTTGCGGCAGGCGTCGTCGGAGAGCACCTGCATGTAGCGGGCCAGCACCACGAGGTCGGCCTCGTGCTCGTCCACCAGCTCCAGCAGCCGCGCCTCGGCCTCCGGCTTGGTGGCGGCGGTGATCGGCACGTGGTGGAACGGCAGCCCGGCGGCCTCCGCCATCGGGCGCAGGTCCTCGTGGTTGGAGACCACGGCGACGAGGTCGCCGGCGAGGGTGTCCGAGCGCCACCGGAAGATGAGGTCGTTCAGGCAGTGCCCCATCTTCGAGACCATGACGAGCACCCGCTGGCGCTCGCCACCGCTGAACGTCACGTCCATGCCGTACTTCTGCGCGATGGGGGCGAACGCCGCCTGGAGCTGGGCGACGTCCACGCCGCCGTCGATGCTGGAGAACGCCGTGCGCGAGTAGAGCCTGCCGGACAGGGCGTCGTCGAACTGCTGGTGCTCCACGATGTCGTGCCCCTGCTGGTACAGGAAGGACGTCACCGCGTTCACGATGCCGGGCTGCTGGGGGCAGACCAGCGACAGGACGGCGGTGCTGGTCCGTGCGGGGGCCGCGGTGGGCGCAGCGTCGGTGGTGGTCACGGGGGTGCCTCCTCAGCACTCGACGATGTTGAGCGCGAGACCGCCTCGTGCGGTCTCCTTGTACTTGTCCTTCATGTCCGCGCCGGTCTCGCGCATCGTCTTGATGGCCTTGTCCAGGGGCACGTGGTGCGCCCCGTCGCCGCGGACCGCCATGCGGGCCGCGGTGATGGCCTTCACGGAGCCGACGGCGTTGCGCTCGATGCACGGGATCTGCACGAGCCCGCCGACGGGGTCGCAGGTCAGCCCGAGGTTGTGCTCGATGCCGATCTCAGCGGCGTTCTCCACCTGCAGCGGGTTCCCGCCGATCACCTCGGCGAGCCCCGCGGCCGCCATCGAGCAGGCCGAGCCGACCTCGCCCTGGCAGCCGACCTCGGCACCGCTGATGGAGGCGTTGAGCTTGAAGAGCATGCCGATGGCGCCGGCGGTGAGCAGGAAGCGCACCACGCCGTCGTCGTCAGCGCCCTCCACGAACCGCTCGTAGTAGTGCAGGACCGCCGGGATGATCCCCGCGGCACCGTTGGTGGGGGCCGTGACCACGCGCCCGCCCGCGGCGTTCTCCTCGTTGACCGCCAGGGCGTACAGCGTGACCCACTCCAGGGCGCGCAGCGGGTCGCGCTCGTCGGCCTCCAGCTCCAGGCGGGCCTTGAGGGCCGCGGCGCGGCGGCGCACCCTGAGGCCGCCCGGCAGCACGCCGGTGGTCTTGGTGCCGTGCGCCACGCACTCCTGCATCACCGACCAGATGTGCAGCAGACCCTCGCGGACCTGCGCCTCGGTGCGCCACGCCAGCTCGTTGGCCATCATGACGTCGCTGATGCGCAACCCGGTCCGCTCGGTGATCTCCAGCAGCTCCAGGCCGGTGGTGAAGGGGTGGGCCACCGGGGTGGAGTCGGGGACCAGCTGCGGCTGGCCCGCTTCGTCCTCGTCGAGGACGAAGCCGCCGCCCACCGAGTAGTAGTGCCGCTCCTCGAGCACCTGGCCGTCGGCGCCGAGGGCGCGGAAGACCATGCCGTTGCTGTGGAACTCCAGCCGCTTGCGGCGGTGGAGGACCACGTCCTCGTCGACGTCGAAGGGCAGGACGGGCCCGCCCTCGCCGCCGAGGCGGAGCACCCCCTCCTCCCGCGCCCGCTGCACCAGGGGTGCCGCGGCGACGGGGTCGACGAGGTGGGGCTGCTCCCCCGACAGGCCCAGCACGACCGCGCCCAGGCTCCCGTGGCCGTGGCCGGTGGCGCCGAGGGAGCCGAAGAGCTCGCAGCGCACCCGGGCGGTCCCGGCGAGGAGACCGGACGAGCGCAGGCGCTCCACGAACGTCCAGGCGGCCTTCATGGGGCCGACGGTGTGCGAGCTGGAGGGCCCGATGCCGATCTTGAAGAGGTCGAAGACCGACAGGCTCACCGCCGGATCCGCGCCATCTCGGGATCGACGAGCGGCTCGGCGGCCACGGTGGCGGCCACCGGCTCGCCGAAGTACTCGATCTCGACCCTGCTCCCGACGGACGCCGCCGAGGCGGGCAGCCAGGCGTAGGCGATCGGACGACCGACCGTGTGGCCGAAGGCCGCGCTGGTCACGTAGCCGACCGGCTCGCCGTCCACGAGCACCGGCTCGTGCCCGAGCACCACCGAGGTGCCGTCGTCGACGGTCAGGCACGCGAGACGGCGCGAGGCGGTGCCCTCGCTGCGGCCGGCGATGGCCTCGCTGCCGGTGAAGGTGCCGGTGGCCGAGCGGACGGCGAAGCCGAGGCCGGCCTCGTACGGGTCGTGCTCGGTGGTCATGTCGGAACCCCAGGAGCGGTAGCCCTTCTCCAGCCGGAGGCTGTTGAAGGCCGCGCGCCCGGCGGCGATGACGCCGAGGTCCTGGCCCGCGGCGAACAGGGCGTCCCACAGCCGCTGGCCGTTGTCCGCCGTCGTGTAGATCTCCCAGCCGAGCTCTCCCACGTACGACAGGCGCAGCGCCGTCACCGGCACGCCGGCGATGCGGGCGCGGGTGCCGCGGAAGTACTTCAGGCCCTCGTTGCTGAAGTCGTCGGTGGACAGGCGCTCCACCAGCGTGCGGGCGTTCGGGCCCCACAGGCCGATGCAGCAGGTCTCCCCCGTGGTGTCACGGACCTGGACCCTGTCCTGCAGACCGGCCCGCCGGACCTCGTCGAGCAGGTGCGCGACGTCCTGGTTGCCGTTGGCGCCCACCTGGAAGAGCTGGTCTCCCAGGCGCGCCACCGTGACGTCGCTGCGGATGCCGCCGGCCTCGTCGAGCCACAGCGTGTAGGTCACCGCCCCGACGGACTTGTCCATCTTGCCGGTGCTCATGCGCTCGAGGAGCTCCAGGGCACCGGGCCCGGAGACCTCGATGCGCTTGAGCGCGGTCATGTCGTACATCGCGACGGCGGTGCGGGTCTTCCACGCCTCGGCTGCGGCGATGGGCGAGTGGAACTTCGCGGCCCACGCGTCGCGCGCCGGCGGGGTCCACTCGGCGGGCAGCTGCTCGACGAGGCCGGCGTTGGCCTCGTACCAGTGCGGGCGCTCCCACCCGGCGGCCTCGAGGAAGACCGCGCCCAGCTCCACCTGGCGGGCGTGGAAGGGGCTGACCCGCAGGTTCCGCGGAGACTCCTTGGGCTGCAGCGGGTGGAGGATGTCGTAGATCTCGCGGAAGTTCTGCTGGGAGGTCTCGCTGACGTAGGCCTCGTCGAGCTGCACCTCCTCGAAGCGGTGCACGTCGAGGGCGTGGAGGTCGTACTCCGAGCGCCCGTCGACCAGGAGCTGCGCCACGGCCTTCGCCACGCCGGCGGAGTGGGTCACCCACACGGCCTCGGCCACGAAGAAGCCCGCCACCTCCTTGCTCTCCCCCACCAGCGAGCCGCCGTCGGGGGTGAAGGAGAAGACGCCGTTGAAGCCCTCCTCGACCTTCGCCTCGGCCAGCGCCGGCAGGAGCACCTTGGCGTCCTCGAAGGCGGGGGCGAAGTCCTCCTCGGTGAAGGGCAGCATCGACGGCATCGAGGACGCCGAGACCTCGTCGGAGGAGTCGAGGGAGTCCAGCCGCACCGGCATCGGGCGGTGCGCGTAGGAGCCGATGCCGATCCGGTCGCCGTGCTCGCGGAAGTACAGGTCGGCGTCCTGGTGGCGCAGGATCGGCAGGCCGGCCTCGGCCAGCTCGGTGTTGCGGCCCACGAGCTCGCGCACCTGGCCGGTCTTGGCGTACTGGTGGGCCAGGGGCAGCAGCGGCACGTCCATGCCCACCATGGCGCCCACCTTCGGGCCCCAGAAGCCGGCGCAGGAGACGACGACGTCGGCGGGGACCACGCCGTCCTGCGTCGTCACCCCGGTGACCCGGCCGCCGGACTGCTCCACGCCCAGCACCTCGGTCTGCCCGCGGAACACCGCGCCGCGGGCCGAGGCCCGCGCCATCAGCGCGATGACCGCGCGGTGCGCCTTCGCCAGGCCGTCGCTGGGCACGTGCAGCCCGCCGAGCACCTGCTCGGGGTCGACCAGGGGGTGGAGGGCCGCGCACTCGGCGGGCGAGAGGACCCGCGCGTCGGAGATGCCCCAGGACCGGGTCCAGCCGCGCCGGCGCTCCAGCTCCGCGAGGCGCTCGGGGGTGGTGGCCACCTCCAGGCCGCCGACCTGGTTGAAGCACCACGCGCCGTCGACGTCCAGGGACTTCAGCTTCTCGACCGTGTAGGCCGCCAGGCGGGCCATGGTCTGGGAGGAGTTGGTCTGGAAGACCAGCCCTGGGGCGTGCGAGGTCGACCCGCCCGCCAGGGGCAGGGGCCCCTGGTCGAGCACGGTGATGTCGGTCCAGCCGCGCTCGGTGAGCTCGTCGGCGAGGTTGGCCCCGACGATGCCGGCACCGATGATCACCACTCGGGGTGAGGAGGTCATGTCCGTCTCCTGCTGCTGTCGGGAGCTGCTGTCGGGTGCGGAGCGCCGTCAGGCGCCGGTGGTGCGGTGCTCGGTGGCGGCGTCGGCGAGCCAGTCGGCGAGGTAGCGCGCGAAGGACGACCGCACCAGCACCTCGTAGTCGCGTCCGTCGTCGGACAGGGCCAGCAGGACGACGCCGGCCTGGCCGAGCAGCGTCTGCGCCGCCGACCCGCTGGTGAACACCGAGGGGTGGGTGTCGACGGCGCAGCCGGCGGCGAGCAGGTCGCGGGCGTGCGGACCGCTCAGGCGGAGCACCACGCGCTGCGCCGACACGTCCACCGCGGCCCCGCCGGCCGGGGCGGCTGCGGAGCGCAGCCGCGACTCCAGGTCCCACGAGGGAGCCGCCGGGTCGGTCACCAGCCACTCGTCGGGACCGAGCCACACGACGCGGCCGCCGGCCGGCGTGGGCACCCAGGTGCCCGGCCGGGCGGGCAGCGGCACGCCGAGCACCTGGGCGACGGCGTCGGCCGCCGGGCCGGGCAGCGCGGCCCGGACCTGGACCATGGCCGAGACCTGCTCGACGCGCACCGCGCCGGCGGTGGCCCCGGTCAGGTCCGGACGGACGTCCAGCGGGTGGGTGCGGGGCAGGGGCACCAGCGTGTCAGCCATCGCGGCGGGCTCCTTCGGGGTCGACCAGGACGGGACCGGTCACCTCTGCGGCGACGAGGCGGCCCCCGACGGGCACGTGGACCAGCTGGCCCTCGCGGGCGCGGCCGCCCTTGAGCAGAGCCAGGGCGAACGGGCGCTCGAGGTGCGCGCTGCGGTAGCTGGAGGTGACGTGCCCGAGCATCGGGACGGGCGGGGGCGGCAGCTCACCGCTCTCGGAGTGCTCGACGATCTGCGAGCCCTCCGGCAGCACGGTGGTGCGGTCGACGGGCAGCAGCCCGACGAGCTGCTTGCGGTCCTCGCGCTGGTTGTCGGCGCGGGCGAAGGAGCGCTTGCCCACGAAGTCCGGCTTCTTCTTGGACACCACCCAGGCCATGCCGAGGTCCTGCGGGGTGACCGTGCCGTCGGTGTCCTGCCCGATGATCGGGTAGCCCTTCTCAGCTCGCAGCACGTGCATGGTCTCGGTGCCGTAGGGGGTGATGCCGTAGGGGCGTCCGGCCTCCACCAGCCGCTCCCAGACCGCCAGGCCGTAGCGGGAGTCGACGTGGACCTCCCAGGCGAGCTCCCCGGAGAAGCTGATGCGCGCCAGGCGGACCGGCACGCCGTCGAGGGTGGTGTCCTGCCAGGTCATGAAGCCGAAGGCGTCGTTGCTGGCATCGACGTCGCTGAAGACAGCGCCGATGACGTCGCGCGAGCGGGGGCCGACCACCGGGAAGGCCGCCCACTGCTCGGTCACCGAGGCGAGGTGCACCCGCAGCTCGGGCCACTCGGTCTGGTGCCACTCCTCCATCCAGTCGAGGACCTTGGCGGCACCACCCGTCGTCGTCATGACGAGGAAGCGGTCCTCGGCGACGCGGAGCACGGTGCCGTCGTCGATGACCATGCCGTCGGCGCCGCACATGACCCCGTAGCGGACCTTGCCGACGGCGAGGCTGCTCATGAGGTTGGTGTAGAGCCTGTCGAGCAGCTCACCGGCGTCAGGGCCCTGGACGTCGATCTTGCCGAGGGTTGAGCCGTCGAGGATGCCGACGCCAGCGCGGGCGGCGGCGCACTCGCGCAGCACCGCGGTCTCCATGTCCTCACCCGCGAGCGGGTAGTGGCGCGGGCGCTTCCACTGGCCGACGTCCTCCCACACCGCTCCGGCCTGGACGTGCCAGTCGTGCACGGAGGTGGTGCGGACCGGGTCGAACAGCTGGCCGCGGTCGCGTCCGGCGAGCGTCGCGAAGGCGACCGGCGTGTACGGGGGCCGGAACGTCGTGGTGCCCACGGCGTCCGGGGCGGAGCCCAGCAGCTCGGCGATGATCCCCGACGTGACGACGCCGGAGGTCTTGCCCTGGTCGTGGGCGGTGCCGATGGTCGTGTACCGCTTGACGTGCTCCGGGGAGCGCAGGCCAGCACCGAGCGCCCGCTCGACGTCGGCCACGGTGGCGTCGCGCTGCACGTCGACGAACTGCCGGCTGCTGTCGCCGGACGGGTCCGGGACCACCCAGACGAGGTCGGGAGCGGTCGACGAGGCGACCGCCGACCGCTCACCGGCCGAGGGCACCGGGACCGCGGTGACGTCGAGGCCCAGCTCCGACAGCGCCGTCGCGGCGGAGGCGCCGCCCTGGCGCAGGCAGGTCTGCAGGTCGAAGGTGCCGGCGGCCGAGCCCGCGACCAGCAGGTCCTCCAGGCGCTCGGCCGGCAGGAAGGCCCCCAGACCGGCGTCGAAGGCGAGCTTCCCGCGCGCCTGGCTGTGCAGGTGCACCGCCGGGTTCCAACCGCCGCTGACGAGCAGCAGGTCGCACTCGAGCGCCTCGGGCTCCACGCCCGAGCCGGAGCGGGCGCCGGCGGCGAGGCCGGCGCGGTCGTACGGGGCCACCAGGGCGGCCGAGACGCGCTCGACACCGCGGGTGCCGACGACGGCGCTCCCGGTGCGCAGCGGCACGCCGCGGCGCTCCAGCTCCGCGGCCCAGTGGGCGGGAGCGACGTCGCGGGTGTCGACGACGGCGGCCACGGTCACGCCCGCGTCGGCGAGGTCGACGGCGCTGCGGTAGGCGCTGTCGTTGGTGGTGAACACCACCGCGCGGGAGCCGGCGAGCACGCCGTAGCGGTGCAGGTAGGTCCGCGCCGAGCCGGCGAGCATGGTGCCGGGGCGGTCGTTGTCGGTGAAGACGACGGGACGCTCGTGGGCGCCGGCTGCGACCACCGTGCGGCGGGCGCGGACGCGCCACACGCGCTGGCGCGAGGTCCCCTCGGGAGCGGCGCCGCCGAGGTGGTCGGTCCGGCGCTCGACGGCGAGCGCGAAGCCGTCGTCGTAGACGCCGAAGACCGTGGTGCGCTGCAGGTGCACGACCTCGGGGGCGGCCGCGAGCTCGGCCACGGCGTCCGCCACCCACTCCAGGGCCGGACGGCCGTCGAGCACGTCGTCGGAGCCGAGCAGCGAACCGCCGGCCTCGGCCTGCTCGTCGAGCAGCGCCACGCGGGCGCCGGAGCGGGCAGCGGTCAGCGCCGCCTGCAGGCCCGCGGGGCCGGCGCCGACGACGAGCAGGTCGACGTGGAGGTGGCGGGAGTCGTAGCGGGCGGAGTCGGCGATGTCGGCGAGCCGGCCCTGGCCGGGGACGCCGTCGGCCACGAGGCCGTCGAAGACCTCGACGGTGCTGGCCAGCAGCATCGGGTCCGGGAAGGGCTCCTCCACCTGGACCAGGCTGCTCGGGTCCTCGGCCCAGGCCGCGCCCACGCCGCGGGGGCGGCCGAGCTTGATGCTGGTGCCGATCTGGTGCACGCCGTCGGCGAGCAGGGCCGAGGCGAGGGTGTCGCCGCGGTAGCCGGTGTGCTCCACGCCGGCGAAGGTGAACGCGACCGGGCTGGTGCGGTCCACGCGGCCCCCGGTCGGGGTGCGGAAGGACCCGCGCGCCTGCGCGGCGGCCGCGGTGGTGGAGGTCGTCTCGCTCATGCGGTCACCGGCCGGGGCTCGTCGGGGCGGTAGGTGGCGTGGAAGCGGTACGTGACGGTGTCGCGCACGGCGTTGAACCACTTGCGGCAGCCGGCGCTGTGCGACCAGCGCTCGGCGAACAGGCCGCGGGTGTTGTCGCGGAAGAACAGGTACTGGGCCCACTCCTCGTCGGACAGGGCCGCCGGCTCGGAGGGGTAGGGCACGTGGGCCTGGCCCCCGTAGTGGAACTCGACCTCCTCGCGGGGCCCGCACCACGGGCACTGGATCATCTGCACGTCGGGTCTCCTGGCTCTGCGGGTCGGCGGGGGCGTCAGTGGGCCACGGCGGCGGCGCCGTGCTCGTCGACGAGGCGTCCGGTGACGAACCTGTCGAGGGAGAACGGCGCGGCGTAGGGGTGCGGCTCGTCGTTGGCGATCGTGTCCGCGAACACCCAGCCCAGGCCCGGGGTGGCCTTGAAGCCGCCGGTGCCCCACCCGCAGTTGAGGAAGACGTTGTCGTACGGGGTGCGTCCGACGATGGGCGAGGCGTCGGGGGTGGTGTCCACGATGCCGCCCCAGGTGCGCAGGAGGTGCGCCCGCGCGAAGACGGGGAACAGCTCCACCGCGGCGGCCATCTGCCGCTCGATGATGTGGAAGGCGCCGCGCTGCCCGTAGCCGTTGTACGCGTCGACGCCGGCGCCCATGACCAGCTCGCCCTTGTGCGCCTGGGAGACGTACACGTGCACGGCGTTGGACATCACGATGGTGGGGTGCACCGGCTCGAGGAGCTCGGAGACGAGCGCCTGCAGCGGGTGGGACTGGATCGGCACGCGCAGGCCCAGCATGTCGGTGAGCACCGAGGTGCTGCCGGCGGCGGCCAGCGCGACCTTGCCGCAGGCGATGTCGCCGCGGGTGGTGCGCACCCCGGTGATGCGGTTGCCGTCGCGCACGAAGCCGGTGACCTCGCAGTTCTGGATGATGTCGACGCCGGCCTCGTCGATGCGCCGGGCGAACCCCCAGCCCACGTAGTCGTGCTTGGCGATGCCCGCGCGCGGCTGGTACGTGGCGCCCAGCACCGGGTAGCGGATGTCGGTGGAGGTGTTGACGATCGGGCAGATCTTGCGGACCTCGTCGGGCTCGACCCACTCGGCGTCGACGCCGTTGAGGACGTTCGCCTCCACGCGGCGCACGCTGTCGCGCACGTCCTGCAGCGTGTGCGCGAGGTTCAGCACGCCGCGCTGGCTGAAGAGGATCGGGTAGCCCAGGTCCTCCTCGAGCCCCTCCCACAGCTTGAGGGAGTGCTCGTAGATGGCGGCGCTCTCGTCCCACAGGTAGTTGGAGCGGATGAGGGTGGTGTTGCGGGCCATGTTGCCGCCCGCGAGCCACCCCTTCTCCAGCACCGCGATGTTCGTGATGCCGTGGTTCTTCACCAGGTAGTGCGCCGTCGCGAGGCCGTGGCCGCCGCCGCCGACGATGACGACGTCGTAGGCCTTCTTCGGCTCGGGGTTCTTCCACAGCGCGTCGGGGTGCTCCGGCAGGTCCGCGCCCGGGGTGCGGGGAGGGGTGCCGTTGAGCCGGCCCGCGGCGGCAGCCGCGGGGGTGTGGGGGACGGCGTCGTCCGGATCGGTCGAGAAGGCGTCGACGGTGGTCATCGGCTCGTCTCCGTGGTCTGCCGGGTCGGCTCAGAGGACAGGGGCGACAGGTGCGGGTAGAGGGGGTGGGCCTGCGCGAGGTCGTGGACCCGCTGGCCGAGCTCGGCCAGCTGCCCCTCGCTGGTGCCGGGCTGCAGCGCGGTGGCGATGATGTCGGCGACCTCGCGGAAGTCGTCGTCGTCGAATCCGCGGGCCGCCAGGGCCGGAGTGCCGATGCGGACACCGGAGCTGACCATCGGCGGGCGCGGGTCGAACGGCACCGCGTTGCGGTTCACGGTGATGCCGATGGAGTGCAGGCGGTCCTCCGCCTGCTGGCCGTCGAGGTCGGAGTGGCGCAGGTCGACGAGCACGAGGTGCACGTCGGTGCCGCCGCTGACCACGCCGATGCCGGCCGCGGTGGCCTCCGGGGAGGTGAGCCGCTCGGCGAGGATCCGCGCACCGCGCAGCGTGCGCTCCTGGCGCTCCGTGAACGCCGGCTCGGCGGCCAGCTTGAACGCCACGGCCTTGGCCGCGATGACGTGCTCCAGCGGGCCGCCCTGCTGACCGGGGAACACCGCGCTGTTGACCTTCTTCGCGATCGCGGGGTCGTTGCTGAGGATGATGCCGCCACGCGGACCGCCCAGGGTCTTGTGCGTGGTGGAGGTGACGACGTGCGCGTGGGGCAGCGGGCTGGGGTGCAGCCCGGCGGCCACCAGGCCCGCGAAGTGCGCCATGTCCACCACCAGCAGGGCACCCACCTCGTCGGCGATGCGGCGGAAGTGCGCGAGGTCGAGCTGGCGGGGGTAGGCCGACCAGCCGGCGATGATCAGCTGTGGACGTCGCTCGCGGGCGAGCCGCTCGACCTCGTCCATGTCGACGCGGTGGTCGTCCTCGCGGACGTGGTAGGCGGCGACGTCGTAGAGCCGGCCGGAGAAGTTGAGCTTCATGCCGTGCGACAGGTGCCCACCGTGCGCCAGGTCGAGCCCGAGGATGGTGTCCCCGGGCTTGAGGAGCGCGTGCATGACGGCGGCGTTGGCCTGGGCCCCGGAGTGCGGCTGGACGTTGGCGAAGCCGGCACCGAAGAGGGCCTTGAGCCGGTCGACGGCGAGCTGCTCGACGACGTCGACGTTCTCGCAGCCGCCGTAGTAGCGCCGACCCGGGTAGCCCTCGGCGTACTTGTTGGTGAGCACCGAGCCCTGCGCCTGCATGACGGCCACCGGCGCGAAGTTCTCGCTGGCGATCATCTCCAGCGTGCTCTGCTGGCGCAGGAGCTCCGCGTCGACAGCGGCGGCGACCTCCGGGTCGGTGTCGGCCAGCGAGCGGTCGAGCACCCCCTCCGGCTGCCGGAGCTGCTGGTGGAGCCCTGCGGTCATGTCGCCCCCTTCGGCGGAGTGGAGCCTGTGGACTGAACACTGATGTATCAGTTGCCGGTAACGTAGGGACCGCCGCCCCTCGGGTCAAGGGGGCCGCTCCACATCCGGTCGTGAGGAGAGGTCGACATGAGGTCTGCGACAACCGTCCCCCCGCCCAGGCCCGACGAGGACCTGGACCGCGAGCGCTCGCTCGCGCAGGTGGCGCCCTCCTCCCCCCCGGTCGACCCCGCCGCCGCCGAGCGCGCCGTGGGCCAGCTGCTGGTGGCCCTCGGGCTGGACCCGGGTGCTCCCGGGCTGCAGGACACGCCGCGGCGCGTGGCGCGGGCCTACGCCGACCTGCTCACGCCGGAGCCCTTCGCGCTGACGACGTTCCCCAACGACGAGGGCTACGACGAGCTGGTCGTGGTCAGCGACATCCCCTTCACGTCGCTGTGCGAGCACCACCTCCTGCCCTTCTCGGGCGTGGCCCACGTCGGGTACCTGCCGGGCTCGCGCGTGGTGGGGCTGTCCAAGCTCGCCCGGGTCGTGGAGGCGCTGTCGCGGCGGCCCCAGGTGCAGGAGCGCCTGACGTGCCAGGTGGCGGACCTGCTCCAGGAGGCGCTGGACCCGGACGGCGTGGGGGTGGTGCTCGAGGCCGAGCACACCTGCATGTCGCTGCGGGGGGTCCGCGCGGTGGGGGCCCTCACGCGCACCTCCGCCCTGAGGGGCCGGGTGCGCAGCGACGCCCGCACCCGGGCCGAGTTCCTCGACCTGGCCCGCCGGAGCCGGTCGTGACCGCCCCGGCCGCGGCGCGTCCGCGCACCCGCCGAGCGGGCGACCCCCGGAGCCGGCGGGCTCCCCGCCCCTACAGTTGGGGGGTGGAGCAGGTCACCGGCCTTCGCGAGGAGCGCTACTCGTCCCTGGCCGAGCGCGCCTACGCGGAGATCCGCGACCGCTTGATCATGCTCGACATCCGCCCCAACGAACCCCTCGACGACGACGCGCTCGCCGAGCAGCTGCAGATGGGCAAGACACCCGTGCGCGAGGCCATCAAGCGCCTCGAGGTGGACCGCCTCATCGTCACCTACCCGCGCCGCGGCACCTTCGCCACCGGCGTGGACATCACCGACCTCGCCCACATCTCCGAGGTGCGCGCGCTGCTGGAACCCCTCGCCGCGCAGCGGGCGGCGGAGCGCGCCACACCGGCGGAGCGCCAGGAGCTGCTCGACCTGGCCGACCGCCTGGAGCGGCTCGACCTCACGACGACGAGCAACCACGACCTCATCTACTACGACGCGCAGGTGCACCGCGCCATCTACAAGGTCGCGGGCAACCCGCACCTGGAGGACGCGCTCGTGCGGCACCACAACCTGGCCACGAGGATCTTCTGCCTGTTCCTCGACCGGCTCCCCGCCGTCGACGGCCACGTCAGCGAGCACGTGGAGCTGCTGCGGGCCATCGCGGCGGGCCAGGGGGCGGACGCGGGCCACCGCGCGGCGCAGCACGTCAAGGGCTTCGAGGTGGCGGTCCGCTCGGTCATCTGAGGGCCGTCCTCCGACCGGTCCTGCAGGGCCGGTCGGAGGACGGGCCGCGACGCCGTCGCCGCCGGGGGCTCAAGGTCGACCGAGGAACTCCCGACGCAGTGAGTACCCCCGAGGAGCCGGGGTGTGCACCGCGCCGGAAGGACCCACCCTCACATGACGACCATCAAGGCCTCCTGCCCCACCTGCGGCGACGTCGAGCTGACCCCGCCGCAGGTGCGCCTGGTCGTCTGCACGGTCTCTGCGTGGAGCTTCTACGCGTTCGGCTGCCCGGGGTGCAGCGACGAGGTGCGCAAGCACGCCAGCGACGACGTCGTGCGGCTGCTGACCACCGGCGGCGTGCCCGCCGAGCACTGGTCGGTGCCGGCCGAGGCGCTGGAGGAGCACAGCGGGTCCACGATCAGCTGGGACGACGTGCTCGACTTCACCCTGGCACTGGAGACGACCGACGTCGTGGCCGCCGCCGCCGCCTCGGTGCTGCGTCCCCGCCACGTCGGCTGAGCCCGGCGCCGGCGGCCTGGTCTCCGACCTCTGACCTCCCCGCCGCCGTCACGCCTTCGGGCGCGCGGCGGTGCGCTGCTGCGCGCGCTCCAGGGCTGCCCGCAGCGGCTCGTCGAGCGACCTGTCGCCCGGTGAGGCCGCCAGCAGCAGCCCGATGTCCCGCACCTTGACGTTGCGGTCCTGGCTCATCACGACCATCGCGCCGAAGGCCTCCTCCACGGTGCAGTCGAGCCGGCTCGCCACCGCGCCCTTCGCCTGCTCGATGGCGGCGCGCGACTGCATGGCCAGCTTGAGGTTCTCGACCTCCGCCGCCAGGTCGGCGGTGCGCCTGGCAGCTCCCAGCACCGCCGAGGCGGCCTCGGCGAACGCCACGGCCCGCTCGACCTCGGGCTGGCCGCCGCTCGGGCCGTAGGTGCTCACCACGCCGACGACGCGCTCGCCGTCCCGCAGGGGCACGGCCACAGCGGACCCGGCGTCGAGCCCCGACGCGCGCCGCGCGAGCCGCGGCCAGCGGTCGTCGGCGCTGAGGTCGGAGCTCCACACGGGCCGTCCCGTGCTGTGGGCGCTCGAGGCGGGGCCCTCGTCCGCGGCCCACTGCGCCCCGTCGACGGCCTGGGCCTGCGCGGAGTCCGCGGCGCTGTCAGCGGGCTGGGCCGGGTCTCCGGTGCTGGCGCTGGCCGAGGACGCACCCGGCACCGAGGCCGTGGCCGCCGCCGCGAGCGCTCCCAGCAGCTGGTGCCCGGAGGAGCCCCCCACCGCGAGCTCGACGAGGCGGGCCAGCGACCGCAGGGCACCCGCCTCCACGCCGCCTCCGGGAGCGCGGGTCGGGGGCTCCTCCGCGTCGACGGGCTCCGCCGCGTCGACGGGCTCCGCCGGGGCCAGCACGACCACGAGGCGCGGGTCGCCCTGTGCGGTGGGCCAGGCGGAGACCGCGGCGTGCACCTCGCGGACCGACCCCTCGCGCGGCTGGAGCCGCAGCCGGGCGGCGGCCGTGCCCTCGCGCCCGGCGCGCGACAGCAGCGACCTGGCGAGCGGCCGGTCCTCCGCGACCACGAACGCGTGCACCGGGGTGCTCACCAGCGCCGGCGCGGGGACCGCCAGCAGGGACGAGGCCGCGGCGTTGCACAGCTCGACGGCGCCGTCGGCGCCCGTGGTGACGATCGGCACCGGCAGCGACGCCACCAGCCGGCTCACCGCGTCACGGGCGCGCTCCCGGCTCGTGACCAGCTCGTCGACCTCGCGCTGCTGGGCCGAGAGGGCCCTGTCGGCAGCGGACAGCGCCTCGGTGAGCCGCTGCACCCGCAGCTCCAGGAGGTCGACCGAGGTCGGCGCTGACGACGACGGCGTGGATGAGGACTGCGCGGACACCAGGAATCGCCCCCCGAAGGACCGGAGCCACCTGGTTTCGATGCCTGCACCAGTGTGCCAGGTGGCTCCCAGGCGCGGGACGGGTGTTCGTCAGCGCTCGCCCAGCGGAGCGCCGTCAGACGAGGCGGCCCGTGGTGCGCAGCCCGGTCGGGCCGGCCTGCACGCCGTGGACCTCCGCGCGGACCCGCGGGGTGTTCATGCCGCGGTGGAGCACCAGCACCAGGTCGCCCTCGTGGGTGGCCAGCAGCATGCCGTGACCGGCGTTGCCGCCCACCAGCACCTCGCCCTGCTCCCACGGGCCCGCCAGCGAGCCCGACGGCGAGAGGGCCTGGGTCTGCACGTACTCCCCCGTCGGGTGGTCGGGGCTGGTGCGGTAGCTGGCCCACAGCACCGCCAGGGCCCCGCCGGGCAGGCGGTGCACCTGGGGCCCGTCGGTGACGTAGGGCGCCAGGGCCTCGGCGGACGGCACGAGCTCGCGGTACCAGGGCGCCTCGGAAGCGCGGAAGAGGTGCACCGGCGGGCCGGACGCGCCGGAGAGGTCGGCGTGGAGCGGGACGGCCTCGACGGTGCCGTCGAGCACCTGCACCCACTCGTGGGCGTAGACGAGCCACGGCTCGCCGTCGTCGCCGGCCACCAGGGTGCCGTCCAGCGCGGTGAAGCCGTCGGGGTTGTGGGCGCGGGCGGGGTCGAGCAGCTCGAAGGGACCGCGCGGGTCGTCGGCGACGGCGAGCACGGTGCCGCGGCGCACGGGCGCCAGCGGCGCGGTCTCCCCCGACAGCGCCACGCGGGTGCCGCGCTGGCGCACGGGGCCGAGGTCGGTGGACGGGTCGTGCAGCGTGGTGGCCAGCACGTACCGGCCGCCCCAGCGGTGCACCTCCGGCGCCCACGGGGCGCTGGCGGGGTCCGCCCAGCAGCCGCCGGGCACCGTGAACACGACCCGGGGGTCGCTCCACGCGCGCAGGTCCGGGCTCCACCAGGCGAGCACACCCGTGCCGTTCGGGGCCGGGCTGGAGGCTCCCGGCGGCAGGCTCCGCTCCCACCGGGCGCCGTCGAAGGACACGTACAGCAGGTACCCGCCGTCCACGGCGATCACCCACGGGTCGTGGCAGGGCAGGTCGGCGAGCGGGTGCTGGGCGGGCGCGGCGTCGGGGCTCACCCTCCCAGCCTGGCCCAGGCAGGATGCCGCTGTGACCGCTGCAGACGCCGCCGCCCTGTGGCGCAGGGTCGCCACCGCCCAGCACGGGCCCGAGTACGCGCGGGCGTACGCCGAGCGGTTCGCGGCCCTCGCCGCGGACGGCGCGGACGTCCACGGCGAGGCGCGGTGCGTGCAGCGCCTCCTGCCGCCCCCGGCGCGCGTGCTGGACGCCGGCTGCGGCACCGGCCGCGCTGCGGTCCACCTCGCCGGGCTCGGCTACGACGTGGTGGGCTGCGACGTCGACGCCGCCATGGTCGAGGTGGCCCGCCGCGAGCGCCCCGACCTGCCGTGGCTGGTGGCCGACCTGGCCGCGCTGACCCCCGAGGCGGCCGGCGGCCGCTTCGACCTGGTGCTGCTGGCGGGCAACGTCGTGCCCTTCCTCGCCGCGCAGCTGGCCGCCGCCGCGCGGCGGTGCGCCGATCTGCTGCGGCCGGGCGGGCTGCTGGTGGCGGGCTTCGGGCTGGACGCCGAGCACCTGCCGGAGGGGTGCGACGCGGTGCCGCTCGACGCGGCGGAGGGAGCCTTCACCGGGGCGGGCCTGCGCGTGGAGCAGCGCTGGTCGACGTGGGAGGGCGCGGAGCTGACCCGCGGCGCGGACGGGGACGGCGGCGAGGTCGACGGCGGCTACGCCGTGCTGGTGGTGCGCGCCGCTCGCGTCCGCGAGCACCGGCCGGCGAGGGCGAGCACGCTGGGCCCGTGAGCCTGGTCCTGCGCCCCACCCGTCCGCGCCGACCGCCGCGGCTCCGGCGGGCCGCCGGCGTCCGGCGGGGAGGCCTCGACGCCCTCCTCGGTGAGCTGCGCCGCGGCGGCGGCACCCCGGCCCGCTCCGTCCCCGCCGACCAGCTGCCCGGGGACCTCACCGGTGACGGGTTCACCTGGGCGCCCGCCGACGCCGACGACCGCGCGTGGTGGCCGCAGGGCGTCGCCGCCCTCGACGGCGGCGCCGTGCTCCTCGTCGGCTGGTACGAGGAGCCCGCCGGTCCCTGGTGGCGCCGACGGGTGCCGCGCTCCCGCGTGAGCGTGGTGGACGCCTCCGACCCGCTCCACCCGCGCTACGCCCACGCGGAGCTGGTGGTCGGTGCTCGGCGTCCGCTGGCGTGGCTGCGACCGCTGGGCGCGGTGCCGGTGCACGCCGGCGGCCTGGCGGTGGTGGCCTCCCCGGCCGAGGGGCCGCTGCTGCTGGTGGCGGACACCCTGTTCGGCCTGCGGGTGTTCGCCCTCGACGACCTCGCGCGCCACGACGACGGCGACGGTGACGGCCGGTGGGTGCTGCCGCAGCGCCGGTCCGTGCGGGCGCCGCTGCTGCGCGCCGGGCTGGGCGCGGCGCGCTTCCGCTTCTCCTTCACCGGCGCCGGCCACCTGCCCGGCGCCGGTGCGGTGCTCGTCAGCGGGGAGTACCGGCGGGCCGCCCAGCGCGGCCCGGGAGGCGCTCCCCGCCTCGTGGTGCACCACCTCGACCCCTCGACGGGGCTGCCGCACGGAGCTCCGGTGGCGGTGCACCCCGACCAGCCGCCGCGGATGCAGGGTGCGGCGCTGCTGCCCCCGGGAGCACCCGGGGCCACCCCCACGTGGGTGCTGTCCGCGAGCGCCGGGCACGACAGGTGCGGCGACCTGCACGTGGGCTCCCCCGGGGCCTGGACCACCCACCGGGGGGCGCTCCCGCCGGGCTGCGAGGACCTCGACCCCGCGGACCCGACCGACCCGGGCTCGGTGCTGTGGGGGGCGAGCGAGCACCCCGGGCGGCGCTGGGTGTTCCCCGTCCACCTCCCCGCTCCGGCGGAGTCCTAGGGTTCGCCCGTGAGCACTCCGCCGTCGAGCCTGCCGTCGTCGTCGCCGAGCCACCCCCTGGTGCCCCTCAGCGCCGCGGAGCTGACCCGCAGCCGGGAGCTGCTCGCGGCCAGCGGCCACCTGGCCGAGACGATGCGCTTCGCGTCGGTCGCGCTGGCGGAGCCGCCCAAGGCGGAGCTGCTGGCCTGGCGCGAGGGAGACCCGGTGCCCCGCCGCACCCGCTCGGTGCTGTGGGACCGCGCCGACAACAGGACCTACACCGCCGTCGTCGACATCAGCCCCGACGGGCCGGGAGCGGTGGACGAGTGGCGCCACCTGCCCGACGAGGTGCCCAACTTCACCGTGGACGAGTGGCACGAGGCCGAGGAGGCGCTCAAGGCGCACCCCCGCGTGCAGGAGGCGCTCGCCGCCCGCGGCATCACCGACCTCGACCTGGTGCTGCTGGACACCTGGACGTACGGGCGCGAGGTGATGCCGGAGCAGTGGCGCGACCGCCGGCTCGGGTGGGCCGACGTGTGGCGCCGCGAGACGCCGACGGGGTCGCCGTACGCGCACCCGGTGAGCGGCCTGAAGTTCGTGCTCGACATGAACACGTTCGAGCTGCTGGAGGTCCACGAGGACGACGACGAGGCGCGCCGCGCGGTCGGCGCGGTGGACGCCTCGCCCGTCGTCGTGGGCGAGTACGAGGCCGACCTGCTCACCGAGGTGCTGCCGGGGTTCACCCCGCGAGAGCCCCTCGCGAGGCTCGACATCACCCAGCCGGACGGGCCCGGGTTCTCCGTGGTCGACGGGCTGCTGACCTGGGACCGCTGGCAGGTGCGCCTGGGCTTCACCCCGCGCGAGGGCCTCGTGCTGCACGAGCTGACGTGGGTGGACGGCGACCAGCGCCGCACCGTGGGCCACCGGATGTCGTTCGCCGAGATGGTGGTGCCCTACCGCGACCCGTCGTTCGACCACTACCGCCGCACCGCCTACGACATCGGCGAGTGGGGCCTGGGGTACATGACCACGTCGCTGGAGCTCGGCTGCGACTGCCTGGGCGAGATCCGCTACCTGGACGCCGTCCTCACCGACTCCCGCAGCGAGCCGTACACCGTCACGAACGCCATCTGCCTGCACGAGGAGGACGACGGCGTGCTGTGGAAGCACGTCGACGCGAACGGCCGCGCGGCCGTGCGCCGCGCGCGGGTGATGGTCATCTCGTTCCACGCGACGGTGGCGAACTACGAGTACCTCGTCTACTGGCGCCTCCACCAGGACGGCGCGGTGAGCTGCGAGGTCCGCGCCACGGGGATCATGGTCACCACGCCGCTGCCGCCCGGTGGGGCGACGCCCGCGACGGGCGTGCTGGTGGACGAGCGCACCTACGCCCCGAACCACCAGCACTTCATCGTCGCGAGGCTCGACCTCGACGTGGACCGCGACCTGTCGACGCCGGGCGCGCTGGCCACCAACACCGTGGTCGAGGTCGACTCGGTGGCCGAGCCGATCGGCCCCGGCAACCCGTACGGGCTGGCCGTGACGACCCGGACGACGCCGGTGCGCTCCGAGTCGGAGGCCGCCCGCTCCACGAACGCCGCGACGGCGCGCGCGTGGAAGGTCACCAACCCCCAGCGCCGCAACGCCCACGGCGCGCCGGTGGCCTACAAGCTCCACACGCCCTCCGCGATCCCGTCCCTCTTCGACCCCGGTGCCCCGCAGTTCAAGCGCGCGCCGGTCATCGGGAACCCGGTGTGGGTGACCCGCCACCACGACGACGAGCTGTGGCCCGCGGGCGACAACCCGACGCAGTCCGCGCAGGACACGGGCATGTCCCGGTGGATCTCGGACGACGAGCCGCTGGAGTCCACCGACGTGGTCCTGTGGCACGTCTTCGGCATCCACCACGTGCCGCGGCCGGAGGACTGGCCGGTCATGCCGTGCGACCCGGTGGGCTTCTCCCTGACGCCGTCCGGCTTCTTCGACAGGAACCCCACCCTCGACGTCGCCCCGCCGCGACCGGGTGGCTCAGGGGGGCACTGCCACGCCTGACCTCAAGGTCGTGGACGGCGGTGCCGATGCAGGGACGTGGCTCAGCAGATCGTCGTGAAGAACCGCCAGCAGATCGCGGCCGAGGCCGAGGACGCCCTCGGCTACGCCGCGCTGCACGGAGACCCGGACCCCCAGGGCACCGGGGTGTCCCACTTCTGCAAGCGGACCGGCTACACCCTGCACTCGGTCGGGTTCGACTCCGCCGGGCACGCCCAGACGTGGGTGTTCTCCCGCAACCACTGACCGCTCGTCAGCGGCGGCGCAGCACGCCGGCGGCGTACGCCGCCTGGCCGGCGTGCTGCAGGTCGTCGCCGAGGACGCTCGTCAGGCGGACGCCCAGCGTCACCGGCGGGTCCCAGGAGGTGTCGACGACGCGGTCGAGGTCTGCCGGGGACAGCCCCGCCAGGTAGGCGGAGGTGCGCTGGTGCACCGCGTCGAGGTAGCCCCGCAGCAGGTGTGAGGGCGCCTTCACGGCGAGGACCCGGGCCTCGTCGAAGCCGTAGCCGATCTCGTCGTCGTCCAGGGGCAGGTCGAAGCGGCGCGCCCAGCTGGTGCCGCTGCCACCGCTCGCTCCCGGTCGGCTGGACGTCCAGACCTGGTCGGCGCCGGCGACGTGGGCGACGTGGTCGTCCTGCACGCGCACCAGGTGCCAGACGAGCCAGGCGACGGTGTTGGTCCCGGGCTCGAGCGGTTGCACCAGCTGGGCGTCCGTCAGCTCGTCCAGCGCGGCGACGACGACGTCGCGCACCTGGTCGAGCCCGGCCTGCAGCACCTGCGTCGCGTCCACGACGCTCCCCTACCCGCGGCGCCCCGTCCTCAGACGGGCTCGATCTGCTCCGCGTCGAGCCAGGTGCACACGAGGTCGCCGCCTCCGGTGGTCCAGACGACCCGGGCCATCCAGCCGGCGCCCTCGCGGCGCCACTCGAGCACCAGTCCCGGGTGGTCGGCGCCGGTGGCGTGGACCCAGCAGTGCACGCGGCGCTGGGGCCGGCGCTGGGCCAGCGCCTCCTCCGCGGCGAGGCGGGTGCTCTCGTTGGCGGCGACGAGCCAGGCGGGGAGCCCGGTGCTCGCTCGGTTGCTGCCGCCTGCCACGGGACCAGGATGGCACCACCACCCGCGTAGGTGCGAACGGGTGTTCGACCTCCCGGGTGGCCCCACCCGAGAGGCGCCGGCTCCGTCAGCTCGCGTCGGCGACCCCGTGGGCAGCAGCAGCGGTCTGGGCGTCCTCCTTGGCCTGCTCCAGCGCCGCGCGCCGGTGGCGCCACCTGTCGAGGCCCTCGGCGGAGAGCGGGTCGACCACGGGGGCGGGGCGAGCGCTCGGCAGGGTCACCTCGGGGTGCGCGGGGACGTCGTGCACGACACCCGGCGCCAGACGGGTCCACCCCACGCCGGTCCACACGTGCGACGCCTGCGCCGACCAGCCGTTGCGACTGATGGTGACCCGCTCGCAGTCAGGGACGGCGGGGTCGAGGTACAGGTCGCCGGGGAGCGGACCGGGTGTGGGGCGCGGCGCTGCGATCACCGCGTGAACGCTACGCGCGGACCCTTCGGGATCCAGGCAGCGACACGCAGAGCAACCGAACAAATGCGGACAGTCACACCCAGCTCAGACGCCGCCCTCCGAGGCCTCGGCGCGCATGCGCTGGCGCTCGGAGGCCAGGGCGAAGAGCTGGGCGTACGCCTCCGCGGCGGCCTCGTGCTCCCCCGCGGACTCCAGCCGCTGCGCCCTGCCCTTGAGGTCGGCCTCGCGGCGGGCCAGCTCGCGCAGCCGCACGCCGCCCACCAGGCCCGCTGCCAGTCGCGCGAGCCCCTCCTCGGAGTCGACCGGGAGCGGGACCACCGCGAGGGCCCCCAGCAGGGGCCGGACCTGGTCGGCCGTGCCGTCGGCGCACGCGTCCATGACGTGCTCCACCCACGAGACCCCGGCCGCCCGGCCGGCCACCACCCCACCCGCCGTGCGCACCGCCTCGTGGACGGCGCGGGAGGGAGCGAGCACGAACGCGTCCTCGGGGAGTGCGTCGAAGGCGTCGGGCACCGACGCCGGCGCCTGCACCACCAGCGCCAGCAGCTGCCGCTCGGCGTCGGCGACGGCGTCGCGCTCACCCGGCCGGCCGGCGCCCCGCTGGCCGCCGCCGCGACCGGACTGCTGCCCCACACCCTGACCCGGTCGCCCCGACGCACCACGGGCCACGCGCGGCACCTCGCTGCCCACGGCCCGCTGCACCGCGCCGAGGTCCATGCCGAGCATCCGCGCCAGCTGGCGGGTGTGCTCCTCGCGCAGCTGGCGGTCCTTGATGCCGGCCACCACCGGGGCGGCCGCCGCCAGCGCCTTGACGCGCCCCTCGGCGGTCTCCAGGTCCCACCCGGCGAGCACCGAGCGGACGGCGAACTCGAACATCGGCCGCTTCGCCTCGACCAGGGCCACGACGGCCTCGTCGCCGTCGGCGATGCGCAGGTCGCACGGGTCCATGCCTCGCGGCTCCACCGCCACGTAGGTGGCGGCCACGAACTCCTGGTCGTGCTCGAACGCCTTGAGCGCCGCCTTCTGGCCGGCGGCGTCGCCGTCGAAGGTGAAGACCACCTGGCCGGCGCCGTCGTCGTCGCCGAGCATCCTGCGGACGATGCCCACGTGGTCGGAGCCGAACGCCGTGCCGCACGTGGCGACCGCCGTCGGCACCCCGGCGAGGTGGCAGGCCATGACGTCGGTGTACCCCTCCACCACCACCACCTGCTTGCGCCGGCCGATCTCCTTCTTGGCCAGGTCGAGGCCGTAGAGCACGTGCGACTTGCGGTACAGCGGCGTCTCGGGGGTGTTGAGGTACTTGGGGCCGGAGTCGTCCTCCGTGAGGCGCCGGGCACCGAAGCCGATGGTGGCGCCGGTGACGTCGCGGATGGGCCACACCAACCGGCCGCGGAACCTGTCGTACGGGCCGCGCTGGCCCTGCGCCGCCAGCCCGCCGGTGACGATCTCGTCGGTGGTGAAGCCCCTCCCCCGCAGGTGGTCGGTCAGGGCGCCCCACCCGGTGGGCGCGTACCCGACGCCGAACTGCTCGGCCGCGGCCCTGTCGAAGCCGCGGTCCTTGAGGAACTGCCGGCCCACCTGCGCCTCGGGCGAGAAGAGCCGCTCGGCGTAGAACTCCGCCGCCACCCGGTGGGCGTCCAGGAGGCGCTGGCGCTTGCCGACGTCCTGGGCGGGACGGGCGCCGCCGCCGTCCTCGTAGCGCAGGGTGATCCCGGCACGACCGGCCATCGTCTCGACGGCCTCGACGAAGGTGACCCCGGTGGTCTTGACGAGGAAGTCGAAGACGTCGCCGCTCTCCTGGCACCCGAAGCACCGGTAGCGCCCGGTCGAGGGGCGGACGGTGAAGGACGGCGTGCGCTCGTCGTGGAAGGGGCACAGGCCCTTGAGGGAGCCGACGCCGGCGGACTTGAGCACGACCTGCTCACCGACCACCTCGTCGATCCGCACCCGCTCGCGGACGGCGTCGACGTCCTCACGCCGGATCTTCCCCGCCACCCCAGGAGTCTAGGTGGCTCTCCTGCCGCCGCCGGTCGGGCGACGCCGCCCTGTGCGCAGCAGTCGCCCGGTGCCCCGAGACCTACGCTCGGGAGGTGACGGACCTGCTGGAGCGGCTGGGCGACCTGCCGTCGCTCGTCCCCACCCTGCCCCTCTGGCTGAGCGTCGCACTCATCGCCGTGGACGCCGTCATCCGCGTGGTCGCCGTCGCCGTCGTCCCCACCAACCGCCGCCCCTCCTCGGCGATGGCGTGGCTGCTGGCCATCTTCTTCCTGCCCTACCTGGGCATCGCCGCGTTCTGGCTCATCGGCTCCCCCAAGCTGCCGCGGGCGCGGCGCCAGAAGCAGCGCACCATCAACCGGCTGATCATGGCGCGCACCGAGGGCATGGACCTCATGCGCGAGGACGACCCGTGGCCCCCCTGGCTCGCGTCCCTGGTGCGCCTCAACCGCCACGCCGGGGCCATGCCGCTGGTCGCCCGCAACGCCGCGGAGATCTCCACCGACTACGACGAGGTGCTGCTGCAGCTGGCGGAGGAGGTCGACGCAGCGCAGCGCTTCGTGCACGTGGAGTTCTACATCCTCAACCTCGACGACGCGACGCGCCCGCTCTTCGAGGCCATGGAGCGGGCGGTGGCGCGCGGCGTCACCGTGCGGGTGCTGCTCGACCACGTCGCCTCGCTGCGCACGCCCGGCTACCACCGCACCCTGCGGGCCCTGGACGACCTGGGCGCCCAGTGGCACGAGATGCTCCCCGTGCAGCCCCTGCGGGGGAAGTTCCAGCGGCCCGACCTGCGCAACCACCGCAAGATCGTGGTGGTGGACGGGCTGGTGGCGTTCACCGGCAGCCAGAACGCCGTGGACCGCGGCTACCACAAGAAGCGGTACGGCCGACGGAACCTGGCCTGGCAGGACGTCATGGTGCGCTTCGAGGGACCCGTGGTCGCCGAGATCAACGCCCTGTTCATCACCGACTGGTACTCGGAGACCGACGAGCTGCTCGAGGCCGAGGCGGAGGCCGCGATCCCCGCCCCCCTGGAGGGCGGTACCGCCGACGCCGCGCCCGTGGTCGCCGCAGGGCACCAGGGCCTGCTCGACTGCCAGGTGGTGCCGTCAGGTCCCGGCTTCGACGGCGAGAACAACCTCAAGCTCTTCAACGCGCTCATGTACTACGCCCAGGAGCGCGTCATCATCACCAGCCCGTACTTCGTCCCCGACGACTCGCTGCTCTACGCGGTGACCACCGCTGCCGAGCGCGGCCTGCGGGTGGACCTGTTCGTCTCCGAGGTGGGCGACCAGTGGCTGGTCTTCCACGCCCAGCGCTCCTACTACGAGGCGCTGCTGCGGGCCGGCGTGCGGATCTTCCTCTACCCGGCGCCGTACATCCTCCACGCCAAGCACGTGTCGATCGACGACGACGTCGCCGTGGTCGGCTCGTCCAACATGGACATCCGGTCCTTCAGCCTGAACCTCGAGATCTCCGTCATGGTCCGCGGCCGCTCCTTCGTCGACGACCTGCGCCAGGTGGAGGACGGCTACCGCGCCGTCAGCCGGGAGCTGCTGCTCAGCGAGTGGCTGCAGCGGCCGTGGCGCAGCAAGCTCTTCGACAACGTCTGCCGCCTCACCTCGTCCCTGCAGTGACCTGCCGCGGGGCCGGCGCTCAGGGGTAGGTCATCACCAGGCGGGCGTGCCAGGCCAGGGCGCTCGTGTCGGTGAGGGAGGCCACCTGGTCCACGACGGCGCGCAGGCGGCCGGCGTCGTCGTCGGCCTGGGCGTGCCACGCCGCGAACGGCGGCTCCATGACGTGCGGCTGCTCCAGCAGCGCCCGCACGAGGTCGGTGACCACCTGGCGCTCCTCGGCGTAGGTGGAGGCCTTGTCGCGGTTGGTGAGCACGTAGGCCGCGGCGACGCCCTTGAGGACGGCGATCTCCACCTCCGTCGAGCGCGGCACCACGAGGTCGGCCGCGTACCGGGTCAGCGGTCCGGGCCCGGCCACGGCACGGGTGGCCCGCTCCGCCGCGGCGCAGAACCTCCCGATGAGCTGGCTGGTGGTGTCCTTCAGCGCCGCGAGCGAGGCCCAGGACCCGTCGTAGTGGTCCACCCAGTAGGGCGCGGCCACCAGCCGGTCCAGCGCGGCGTCCACCTCGACGTCGGCCGCGTCGGGCAGGTGCCAGGCGCGGACGGCGCCGGCGATGTGGCCGCGCTCGTCGCGCGAGGCGAGGGCCCGCAGGTCCAGGCGGCCCGCCACGACGGCGTCCTCCATGTCGTGCACGCAGTAGGCGATGTCGTCGGACAGGTCCATGACCTGCGCCTCGATGCACCGGCGGCGGTCGGGGGCGCCCTCGCGCAGCCAGGCGAAGACCGCGTCGTCCCCGTCGCGGCCGCCGGCGGTGCTGCTGGCGTAGACGCCGAACTTGCGGGTCACCCCGCGGGGGTCGTCACCGGAGTGCCAGGGGTACTTGGTGGTGGCGTCGAGACTGGCCCGCGTGAGGTTGAGCCCGGCCGGCCCACCGCCCTCGGCGTCGGGGAAGCGGGTCTTGGGCTCCAGCCGGGTGAGCAGCCGCAGGGTCTGCGCGTTGCCCTCGAAGCCGCCGATGGCCGCCGTGAGCTGCGCCAGCGCCGACTCGCCGTTGTGGCCGAACGGCGGGTGGCCCAGGTCATGGGACAGGCAGGCGGTGTCGACGACGTCGGGGTCGCAGCCCAGCGCGCCGCCCAGCTCGCGCCCGACCTGCGCCACCTCGAGGGAGTGCGTCAGGCGCGTGCGGGCGAAGTCGTCCGAGCCCGGGCCCACCACCTGCGTCTTGGCACCCAGGCGCCGCAGCGCGGAGGAGTGCAGCACGCGGGCGCGGTCGCGGGCGAAGGCGCTGCGCTTGTAGCTCTTCGGCGCCTCCGGCGCCCAGCGGGCGCGGGCGTGCTCCCCGTAGCCGCTGACCTCGCCGTCCACCTCGCAGTGGGCCCCCCGCTGGGGGTCGGAGCCGCGTCCCCTGCTCACGCCTAGCCGCCGGCCGTCGCGGCCGGGTCGAGCTCGCCGGCGCGCACCACGTCCAGAGCCGCCCCGTCGAGCTCGCGGGAGTCGAGCCACCCCTCGGGCAGCACCACCCGCGGGGCCGGTGAGGTGCGCCCCCGGGAGCCCTCGGCGGCCTCGCCGGGGTGCGGCTGGTCCAGGTCGAGGGTGTCGATGAGCGCGTCGAGCGCGGCCAGGGAGTCCACCAGGCCCAGCTGCGCGCGCAGCTGGCCGCCCACGACGTAGCCCTTCAGGTACCAGGCGACGTGCTTGCGGATCTCGCGGCAGCCGCGCAGCTCGTCGCCGAAGTGCTCCACGAGCAGCTCGGCGTGGCGGCGCAGGGTCTGCGCCACGAAGCGCAGGCCCGGCCGCACCCACTGCGGCTCACCGCGCATCGCCGCGGCGAGGTCGGCGAACAGCCACGGCCTCCCCAGGCAGCCCCGCCCCACCACGACGCCGTCGCAGCCGGAGCGCTCGACCATGCGCACGGCGTCCTCGGCGGACCAGACGTCGCCGTTGCCGAGCACCGGGATGGTCGTCACGGCCTCCTTGAGGCGGGCGATCGCCTCCCAGTCGGCGGTGCCGGCGTACCCGTCGGCGGCGGTGCGGCCGTGCAGCGCCACCCACGCGGCGCCCTCGGTCTCGGCGGCGCGCCCGGCGTCGAGGTAGGTGAGGTGGTCGGGGTCGATGCCCTTGCGCATCTTCACCGTGACCGGCACGTCGGGGCCGGCGGAGGTCTGCGCCGCACGCACCGCGGCCCTCACGACGTCGCGGAAGAGGTCCCGCTTCCACGGCAGCGCTGACCCGCCACCGCGGCGCGTCACCTTGGGCACCGGGCAGCCGAAGTTGAGGTCGACGTGGTCGGCGAGGTCCTCGGTGACGAGCATCCGCACCGCCGCGCCCACCGTGGTGGGGTCGACGCCGTACAGCTGCACGCTGCGGGGGCTGGCGCCCGGCTCGTGCTGCACCAGCCGCAGGCTCTCGGGGGTGCGCTCCACCAGCGCCCGGCTGGTCACCATCTCGGAGACGTAGACGCCGGCGCCGTGCTCGCGGCACAGGCTGCGGAAGGGTGCGTTGGTGACCCCGGCCATCGGCGCGAGGACCACGGGGACGTCGACGACGTGCTGGCCGAAGCGCAGCGGCGGCAGCAGGGGCGCAGCCAGCTCACCGGCCTGGGGGGGTGCGTCGAGTGCGGTGCTCACACCCCCATCCTCCCGCACCGCACCAGCTGTGCGGCCCGTCTCCAGCTCTCAGCCGACGCGGGCGGTGCGCCGCTCGTGGAGGGCGGAGGGGACGTCCGGGTGCAGGGGCATGACGTGCTGCATGCCGGTCACCCGGAACAGACCGGCCACCTTCGAGCCGGTGGAGACCAGCTCGAACGTGCGGCGGTGTGCTCGCGAGAGCTTGTAGCCCTGCACGAGCACGCCGAGGGCGTAGGAGTCGATGAAGGTCACCCGGCGCAGGTCCACCACCACGTGCTGGGCGCCCGCGGCACCGGTGGGCCGCAGCAGGGAGCGCAGCACCTCCCGCAGGTCCGGGGCGGTGCGGATGTCGAGGTCGCCCTCGACCGCCACGACGACGACGTCGTCGGCACCGGGCAGGTCGCCCGTCTGGCTCGCCGTGCTCGTCGTGATGCTCATGTCGCTCCCCGGCGGCGGACCGCCCACGTGGTGGCTGGGGTCAGGCCGTCGACCGCTGCGATCCTCCCAGCGGCCACGGCTCACGGCACCCCGGAGGAGCTCACCTCGCCCGGTCGGTGCAGCCCGCCGAGACTGGGCGGATGACCACGGTCCCGCCCCCGCCTGCGCCAGACCCGCGCCGCGTCGTCGTCATCGGCGCCGGGCCCGGCCTCGGTGCCGCGGTGGCGCGGCGGTTCGCCCGCCAGGGCTCGGCGGTGACGCTGGTCGCCCGGAGCGCCGACGCGCTGGAGGAGCTGGCGGCGCAGCTGCGCTCCACCGGTGCCGACGTCGCCGTCGCCGTCGCCGACGCCGCGGACGTCGAGGGCTTCGGGGCGGCGCTGCGGGAGGTCGCCCGCCGCACCCCGCCGGACGTCGTGGTCTACAACGCCGCCCTGGTGGCGGCCGACCAGCTCCTCACCAGCAGCCCCCGGTACCTGCTCGACGCGCTCGCCGTGGACGCGGTCGGCGCGGTCACCGCCGCGCAGGTCTTCACGCCGGCCATGCGCAGCGCCGGCACCGGCACGCTCCTCGTCACCGGTGGCGGTCCCGGGCTGGTGCCGGACCCGGAGCACGCCTCGCTGACGCTGGGGAAGTCGGCCCTGCGGGCGGCCGTCACGGTGCTGCACGACCAGCTGGCGCCGGAGGGCGTGCACGTGGCGAGCGTGACCGTGGTGGGCGTCATCGCCCCTGGCACGGACCTCGACCCCGACCTCCTCGCCGAGCGCTACTGGCAGCTGCACACCGAACCGGTCGGTGCGTGGAGCACCGACGTGGTGGTGCGCGGCTCCTGAGACGGAGGGTCCGGAGCCCGTCGCCCTCAGTCCTCGGCCAGCAGCTGCGCCGCCTGCGGTGGCGCCAGCAGGCGCAGCGACCGGTCTGCCGGCGCAGCGCCGAGGCCGTGCCCGACCACGAAGACCGCCCCCAGGTCCGCCGCCCCCGCCCAGCCGAGCTCGTCCTCGTGCACCCACCACGCGAACCGCTGCCCGTCGACGTCGACGTCGCGCCGCAGCCACGGGGACCCGGGCGGCGGCAGCGGGCTGAAGACCTCGCGCAGCTCCTGCGAGCGCTCCCAGCACGCCTGCATGCGGTGCCGGGTCTCGTCACCGCCCAGCCCTGCCGGGATGCGGCTGCGGAGCATCCGGTGCACGGCGTCCCCGGCGAGCGTCGCGACGTCGGGGTCGACGAGCAGACCCAGCCCGAGCTGGCCCGCCGGTCCAGCGGGCCGCACCCCGCGCCTCGGCCGGGTCTCGAGCTGCCAGGTCCGCGGGTCCTCCCCGACCAGGGAGCTCCGGTCGGCCACCTCGACGTTCCCCCACAGCACCGGGGCGCCCGACCCGCCGGCGCGGCCCCAGCCCCTGCCCACCACACCCACGTCGACGAGCGGGAGGTCGGCGGGCACCGCGACCGGGAAGTCCAGCGCGGCCGCGGGCGGCTCCGGCAGCAGGTCTCCACCGTCCACGACGACGATCCTCGCGCTCTCAGCGCGCGGGTGGCGGCGCGGGGACGTCGGCGAAGACCTCGCCGTGGCGCGGCAGCCAGCCGACCCGGTCCAGCGGCCACGCGCGCAGCACGGCACGGCCGACCACCGCGTCCTGCGCGACGAAGCCGCCGTCGACGTCCTGGTGGTAGCGCGAGTCGCGGGAGTCGCCGCGGTTGTCGCCCATGACCCACAGCTCACCCGCGGGCACGGTGACGTCGAAGGCCACCTGCGTGGTGGTGGTCCCCGGCCGCAGCTAGGGCCCCTCGTCGAGCGCCACGCCGTCCACGGACGTCCGGCCGGCCGCGTCGCAGCACACCAGGCGGTCTCCCGGCAGCCCGACCACCCGCTTCACGAGGTGCCCCTGCGCCGGGTCGGGCAGCACCCGCAGCCGGGTCAGGACGACGGCGGCAGCGCGCGCCACGGGCCCCCGCTGCGCCGCTCCCGAGCTCGCGTCCGGGGCCCCCGGGACCGCCTCGCCCTCCAGCCAGCCGCGCTCGTCGGCGAACACCACCACGTCACCGCGCCGCAGCGGCAGCGGGCCGGGGACCAGCAGCGTGGCGATGACGCGGTCGCCCGCGACCAGGGCGGGCTCCATCGAGGCGCTGGGGATGGAGAACGGACGCGCGAGGAACGTGGTCACCAGCAGCGACAGCAGCAGCGCGGCCACCACCACCGCGGCCCCCTCGCGCACCGCTGACAGGGCCCTGCGCCGCCGACGGCGGGGGCGGCGCGGGCGCAGCAGCGGCGGCTGCGTGGCGGTCCGCCCGCCGTCGTCGTCGTGGTCCACGCGGGCAGTCTCACCCGGGGCCGCCCCCGCGAGCGCGAACCGCGCCGGTGGTCAGGCGGCGACGGCCGAGGCGTCCGGGTCGGACTCGTCGCTGCTGCGCGGCGCGGGGCGGTCCTTCGGCATGAGGACGACGGCGAGGAGCAGCACCACGGCGAGGGCCACCACGCCGAGGAACACCACGTGGACGGCGTCGGCCAGCTCCCCGGGAGCCACCGCCCCGGAGTCGGCGGAGCGACCGCCGAGGCTCGCGTTGACCACCGCGCCGAACACGGCGATGCCCACCGCGCTGCCGGCGGACCGGGCGAACATGTTGAGGCCCGTCACGACGCCGCGCTCGCCCCAGCCCACAGCGGCCTGCGCGGCGATGAGGGTCGGGGCGGCGGTCAGGCCCATGCCGAGGCCGATGACGAAGGAGGCTCCGGCGACGGCCAGCACGCTGGAGGAGGAGCCCAGCGGCAGCAGGAGCAGGCAGCCCGCGAGCACCACCACGGCCCCGGCCACCGCGGTGGTGCGCATGCCGACGCGCAGGTAGACCCTGCCGGACTGCGACGCCGACACCGGCCACCCCAGCGTCAGCGCGGCCAGGGCGAAGCCGGCCACGAGCGGCCCGGTGCCCAGCGACACCTGCACGAAGGTGGGGACGTAGGAGGTGAGCGCCAGGAGCACCGCGCCGATGCACGCGGAGGCGGCGCAGGTGGTGACCAGCAGGCGGCGGCGCAGCAGGTGCAGCGGCACCACCGGGTCCGCGGCGCGCCGCTCGACGAGCACGAAGACGACCAGCAGCAGCACCCCGGCGCCGAGCACGCCGACCCCGGGCACCGAGGTCCACGCCCACGCCTGGCCCCCCTCGAGCACGCCGAGCACCAGCAGGGTCAGCGCCACCGTCAGCACCGAGGCGCCCAGGACGTCCACCTGGACCCGCCGCCGCTGCGCCCGCTCGTGGAAGCGCCAGCCGATGGCCGCGGCGGCCACCAGGCACAGCGGGATGTTGATGAAGAAGATCCACCGCCAGCTCGTGTACTCGGAGAACACCCCGCCCAGGGTCGGTCCCACCACGGACGAGACGCCCCACACGCTGGCGATGTAGCCCTGGACCTTCGCCCGTTCGGCCACGGAGTAGACGTCTCCGACGATGGTCATGGACATCGGCTGCACCGCGCCGGCGCCCAGGCCCTGCACGGCTCGGAAGGCGATGAGCGACCCCATGCTCCACGCGGCCCCGCACAGCACCGAGCCGAGCAGGAACAGACCGATGCCGACCAGCATCACGGGCTTGCGCCCGAAGACGTCGGCGAGCTTGCCGAAGACCGGCACGGTCACGGCCTGCGCCAGCAGGTAGGCGCTGAACAGCCACGGGAACTGCGAGAAGCCGCCCAGGTCGGCCACCACCGAGGGGACGGCGGTGGCGATGACGGTGGCGTCGACGGCCACCAGCGCCGTGGACAGCATCACGCCCAGGAGGACGGGTCCGCGCTCGGACCGCAGCCCGACGCCCCCGCTCGTCGCACTCACTCGCACCAGGCTAGGTGCCCCGGGCACCAGCCGCTCGGTGCCCTCAGCCCAGGAGCCAGCCGTTCTGCTCGGCCAGCCGGACGGCCTCGGCGCGGGTGCGGGCGCCGGTCTTGCCGATGGCCGAGGAGAGGTGGTTGCGCACCGTGCCCTCGCTGAGGTGCAGCGCGGCGGCGAGGTCGCCGGCGGTGCCCCCGTCACGGGCGGCGCGCAGCACCTGCGTCTCCCGCTCGGTGAGCGGGCTCGTGCCCGCGGCCAGGCTCTCGGCCGCGAGCGCGGGGTCCACGACGCGCAGGCCGGCGGCCACGCGCCGCACGGCGTCGGCGAGCTCGCGGGCCGGGGTGTCCTTGACGACGAAGCCCGACGCACCCGCCTCCATCGCGCGGCGCAGGTAGCCGGGCCGCCCGAACGTGGTGACGACGAGCACGCGCGTGCCCGGGCAGGCGGCGCGCACGGCGGCGGTGGCGGCGATGCCGTCCAGGCCGGGCATCTCCACGTCGAGCAGGGCGACGTCGGGCCGGTGCTCGCGGACGGCGTCCACCACCTCGTCGCCGCGGGCGACCTCCGCGACGACGTCGAGGTCGCTCTCGAGCTGCAGCAGCGCGGCCAGCGCACCGCGGACCAGGGCCTGGTCGTCGGCCAGCAGGAGGCGCAGCCCGGTCACGGGCGACCTCCCCGGGCACGGGCGCCGACGGCGCCGTCGTCGTCCTCAGCGGCGGCGCCGGAGGTGACCGCCAGGCGGAAGCCGCCGGCGCTGGACCGGCCCGTGCTCACCCGCGCGCCCGCGCGGCGGGCGCGCTCGGCGAGACCGGCCAGCCCGCTGCCACCCACACCCCCGGCCACCTGCTCGGCACGGCCGCGGCCGTCGTCGCTGACCACCAGCTCCGTGGGCGACAGCTCCACCCAGCAGGTGCTCGCGCGCGCGTGCCTGATCACGTTGGTGACGCCCTCCCGCACCGTCCACGCGAAGACCTCGCGCAGCTCGGCGGGCAGCTCCGCGTCGACCGTGGCCGGCAGGTGCGCGGTGACGCCCGCCGCGGCCAGGGCCTGGCGGGCCCCGGCGAGCTCCGTCCCCAGGCTCGCCTCGCGGTACCCGGCCAGCGCGGCGCGGACGTCGGCGAGGGCGTCGCGCGAGAGGCGCTCCACCTCGGCCATCTCCGCGGCGGCGCGCGCCCGGCTGTCGGCGCCGTCCGCCTCCAGCAGCCGCGACGCCAGCTGCGCCTTGAGGGTCACCACCGTGAGGGAGTGACCGAGCAGGTCGTGCAGGTCCCGCGCCACGCGGCCCCGCTCCTCCACCACGGCCAGGCGCGCGAGGTCCTGCTGGGCCACCGCCAGCTGGCGGCCGCGGCGCGCGGTGGCGGTCACGCCGAAGATCGTGGTCCCTGCCAGCGCGGTCGACAGGGCGATGGAGTCGAGGTCACCCAGCCGCGGGGCCACGAGCGGGACCAGCAGGCAGCCCACGACGATCGCCAGCGAGATGACGACCCCCGCCACCCGGGGGAGGGCGAAGATCGCGTAGACGGCGAGGAACACGAACGTCGCGGCCCCGTCGAGGCCGGCCCCCACGAAGGACAGGGCGGACAGCACCACCAGAGCGGCGAAGGTGGTCCACGCGACCCGCGGCTCCTGCTCCAGCGCCCACCCGTGGGCGTCGCGCTGGCGGTCGCGGAACGCGAGCGACCACAGGTACAGCGCGGCGAACGCGACGACCGCCACCACCGAGACCGCTCCGGAGGCGCGGTCGGGGTTGCGCAGGGCCGGCAGCAGGGGGTTGAGCAGGAACACCAGCCACACCGCCGCCATGAGCCAGCCCCAGCGGCGCCACCGCTGGGCGGCCCGCGACGGCGGCGGCGCGCCACCGGCCGCAGCAGAGGGTGCTGCGGCCGACGGCGCGCTCGTCCTCACGGGGGCGATCGTCACACGCGGGCCGTGTCGCGGCGGAACAGCCAGGCCGCGGCGGCCGCGAAGAGCAGCGCCCACACCACGAGGCTGGCCGCGCCCGCGGTCACGGTGGACTCGTGGGCGAAGGGGTGGCGGGCCAGCACGCTCGGGCCCCAGGCCGGGGTGAGGGCGGCGACGTGGCGCATGGTGGTGCCGAAGATCGACAGCGGGACGAACAGCCCGCCCACCATCGCCAGCAGCGACATGCCCGCACCGACCACCTGCATCGCGTTCTCCGCGGGCACGAGGTAGCCGACCGCGAGGCCGAGCCCGGCGAACGGGACCGCACCCAGCCACGCCGCGAGCGCCGCCGCGGCCCAGTCCCCCGCGGGCAGCCGCCCGCCCATCGCGGCCCCCACCGCCAGGACGACGACGACGGGCAGCGCCGCCAGCACCAGCGCGGTCATGACCTTGGTGGCCACCTGGGCGGCGGGGCGCAGCGGCGTCAGGCGCAGCTGCCGGCTCCAGCCGGAGCTGCGCTCGACCGAGACGGCGGCCCCGGTGGCCGCCGCGGCGACCATCGCGCCGTAGACGGCGAAGTTGACGGCGACGTAGGCCTTGCCCTGCGGGTCGGACTGCGCACCGGAGAAGCTCAGGACGAACACCACCGGCAGCACCACGCTGAAGACGAGGGTGCGCCGGTTGCGCAGCAGGCGGCGCAGCTCCAGCCGCAGGTAGGTCGGGTTGACGAGCGGGCGGCGGACGCGGGCGGGCGCCGCGGCGCGGACGCTCGTCGTCGTCGTGGGGCTGGTGGTGGTCATCGCTGCTCCTGCGCGTTCGTGGGCTGGGTGAGGGCGAGGAACGTGTCCTCCAGGCCGCGGGCGGTGACCTCCAGGTCGCGGCAGGGCGTGGCGCTGAGCAGGTGGCGGGCCAGCGCGTCGGAGTCGGTGGTGTGCGCGGTGACCGTGCTGCCGACCAGGGAGACGGACTCGACGCCGCCGAGGAGCCCGAGCCTGTCGACCTCCGCCGGGGTGGCTCCCGGCCAGGTGGCGCGGACGGTCCGCCCCGACGACATGGCCCGCACCTGCGCGGCGGTGCCGTCCGCGACCACGCGCCCGCGGCTGACCAGCACCACGCGGTCGGCGTAGGTGTCGGCCTCTTCGAGGTAGTGCGTCGCGAAGATGACCGTGCGGCCCCGGTGAGGGCGCTGGGCGTCGTCCCTGATCGCCTTCCAGAAGGCGCGCCGGCCCTCCACGTCCATGCCGGTGGTGGGCTCGTCGAGCACGAGCAGGCGGGGGTCGGGCAGGAGCGCCATCGCGAAGCGCAGCCGCTGCTGCTCACCTCCGGAGCACTTGCCCACGCGGCGGCCGGCGATGCCGGAGACGCCCGCCCGCTCCATGACGGCGTCCAGCGGCTGGTGGCTGGAGAACAGGCTCGCGGTCAGCTCCACCGTCTCGGCGACGGTCAGGTCCTTGAGCAGGCCGCCGGTCTGCATGACCGCGGAGATCCACCCCCTGTCGACGGCGTCGCGCGGGGTGGTGCCGCAGACCTCGACGGTGCCCGAGGTCGGCTGCGCCAGGCCGAGCACCACGTCGAGGGTGCTGGTCTTGCCAGCGCCGTTGGGGCCGAGGAAGGCCACCACCTCACCGGGGGCGACCTCCAGGTCGATGCCGTCGACGGCGGTCACGGACCCGAAGCGCTGCGTGAGCCCCCTCAGGAGCAGGGCAGGTGCGCCCGGGTCGGGGTGGCGTGCGGGCGCCGGCGGCGCGGGGACCCGCGTGGTCGCTGTGCTCATGGCTAGAGCCTGGCCGCGCGACCGCCGTCGTCCCCGGGCCCACCGTCACGACCTGCCCGTGACACCTGTCACGGGCAGTCACGGGCGGGGATCAGCGATGTCGCTGCGCGGAGCGGTACTCCACCTCGGGGCGGCCCGTGCCGCCGTACCGCTGGTGGCGCTCCAGCTCGCCGGCCTCGGTCAGGTGCTCCAGGTAGCGGCGCGCGGTGACCCGGGAGGTCCCGCACGCGGTGGCCACCTCGGAGGCGGAGGCGCCCGCGGCGGGCCCCGCCGCGGCGACCGCGCGGCGCACGGAGTCCAGGGTCTCCTGCGCCAGCCCCGAGGGCAGCGCCGCACCGGTGCTGCTGCGCAGGGCCGCGAAGGCGCGGTCGACGTCGCCCTGGTCCAGCGGCGCCTCGTCCGCTCCGCCCTCCCCGTGCAGCTGCGCCCGGAAGTCGAGGTAGCGGGCCAGCTTCTCCTCGAAGGAGCGGCGGGTGAACGGCTTGAGCAGGTACTGCACCACCCCCAGGGACACCGCCGCGCGCACCGCCACGAGGTCGCGGGTGGAGGTGACGGCGATGACGTCGCCGGTCCACTTCGCCGCCCGCAGCGAGCGGACCAGGTCGAGGCCGTGCCCGTCGGGCAGGTCGAGGTCGAGCAGCACGAGGTCGACCGGCGCGTCCCGGGGCGCCGAGCGCAGCGCTCGGACGGCGTCGCGGACCGTCCCCGCGGTCCCGGCGAGCACCAGGCCGCGCACACCCGTGACGTACTGGGCGTGCGCGGCGGCCATGATCGGCTCGTCCTCGACCACGAGCACCCGCACGGGCCCCCTGCTGGCCGTCACCGCAGCCCCTCCAGCGGCAGGCGGACCTCGAAGGTCGAGCCGTCGACGTCGACGGTGCCCCGGCGGCGGCGCACCACCTGGTCGACCAGGGACAGCCCCAGGCCCCGCCCGGCGCTGGTCGCTGAGACCTTGGTCGTCCACCCGCGGGTGAAGGCGGCGTCGACCAGGTCGTCGGGCAGTCCGGGGCCGCTGTCGCTGACCCGCAGCAGCAGGTCCTTCCCGTCGGGCCGGAGGCCCACCAGCACCTCCCGCTCGTCGTCGTCGTCGAGGGTCGCCACGGCGTCCACCGCGTTGTCGACCAGGTTGCCCAGCACGGTGACCAGGTCCCTGCCGGCCGCGGGGCTCGAGGCCAGACCCGCCGGCAGGTAGGAGTGCGGCTCCACCCGCACCGTGACGGCGCGCTCGGCGGCCTGCGCGGTCTTCCCCAGCAGCAGCGCGGCCACCACGGGCTCGTCGATGCTCTCCACCACCCGGTCGGTGAGGCGCTGGCTCAGCTCCAGCTGCTCCACGGCGTACTCGACAGCCCGCTCCGGGTGGCCCGTCTCCACGAGGACGACGACGGTGTGCAGCCGGTTCGCGGCCTCGTGCGCCTGGGACCGCAGCGCCTCCGACAGGGCGCGGGTGGAGTCCAGCTCACCGGTGAGCGCCTCCAGCTCCGTGCGGTCGCGCAGCGTCATCACGGTCCCGTGGCGGCGCCCCGCCCACTCCACCCGCGACTGGCTGACCACCAGCACCCGCTCGTCGGTGAGGTGGGTCTCGTCGGTGGCCGGCCTGCCCTCGACCAGCAGGTCGCGCAGCGAGGGCGCCACCGGCAGGTCGGCCGCGGGGCGGCCCACCGGGTCGGCGGCCCCCTCGGCCAGGCCCAGCAGGCGCCGGCCCTCGTCGTTGGCCACGCCCACCCTCCCGTCGGGGTCGACCACCACGAGGCCCTCGCGCACCGAGTGCAGCACCGCCTCGTGGGAGGAGTACATCCGCTCCATCTCCTCGCTGCCCATGCCGTGCGTCTGGCGCCGCAGGCGCCGGGAGACCAGCGCGCTGCCGGCCAGCGCCACCAGCATGAGGGCACCCAGGGCGGCCAGCGGCACCGGCAGGCTGCGCACGAACTCCTGGTCGAGCTGGGCCGTGGTCACACCGACGGCCACCAGCGCCACCACCGGCCGCGGGTCGCCGGCCGCGGCCGCGCCGAAGACGGGCACCACGGCGCGCACGGAGGGGCCCAGCGTCCCGGTGTACGTCTCGACGTACGGCTCACCGGCGAGGGCCTGCTCCCGCGAGCCCAGGTAGGTGCGTCCGATCTCCTCCGGGCGGGGGTGGGTCCACCGGGTGCCGTCGGGCGCCATGATCGTGATGAAGGAGATCCCCGTCTCCGCGCGCACCGCCTCCGCGAAGGGCTGCAGCGCCGCGGTCGCCGTCCCGGGAGCGGTGGCGTCGCGCTCGGCGGCGTCGACCACCACCGAGCTCAGCGCGATCGCCTCGGCGATGCCCAGCACGCGCTCCCCCGCCGCCCGCTGGTCGCTGCGGACGTCGAGGACGGCGTCGAGCACGGCCACCCCGACGAGCAGCACCACCAGCAGCGCCGCCTGCAGGGCCAGCAGCTGGCGAGCGAGCGACATCGCCCGCACCCGGGTCATGAGCACCGCACCAGGATGACGTGCTGGTCAGGCGGCCGTGAACACAAGGTTCACAACGACGACACCACCGGCGCACGCGGGCAACCTCATGGACAGACGGGTGTGACCCGAGGCACACCGGAGCGGGGAAGCTCCGGTCTCACGACGACGTGGAGGTGCGCTGACCATGAGCAGCTCAGCAGCAGCGGTCCCGACCGGGGCGGCCCCCAAGAAGCACAAGGACAAGTCGCACTGGCTCTACATCGGCGTGATCGTCGCCGTGACGGCCGGCATCGTCCTGGGCCTGGTGGCCCCGGACACCGCCAAGGAGATGAAGCCGATCGGCGCGGCCTTCATCGACCTGGTCAAGATGATGATCGGCCCGGTCATCTTCTGCACCATCGTGCTGGGCATCGGGTCCATCCGGAAGGCCGCGACCGTCGGCAAGGTCGGCGGCATCGCCCTCGGCTACTTCCTGGCGATGTCGACCTTCGCCCTGGTCATCGGCCTGGTGGTGGGCAACGTCATCCACCCCGGTGACGGCCTGACCATCTCCGACTCCGACGCGGCCGCCGCTGCTGCGGCCGCCGAGAAGGCCGCTGCGGCGTCCTCCGAGGCCGGCGGTGTCATCGGCTTCGTCACCAGCCTGATCCCCACCACCCTGTTCTCCGCCCTCGTGCAGGAGCAGGTGCTGCAGGTCCTGGTCATCGCCCTCGTCGTCGGCTTCGCGCTGCAGACCATGGGCGAGACCGGCAAGCCGCTGCTCGACCTCGTGGGCAACCTGCAGAAGCTCGTCTTCAAGATCCTCGCCTGGGTGATGTGGCTGGCGCCCATCGGCGCGTTCGGTGCGATCGCCGGCGTGGTCGGCGAGACCGGCGTCGACGCCCTCAAGGCCCTCGCGATCCTCATGGGCGCCTTCTACCTGACCTGCGCCGTCTTCGTCTTCGTCATCCTCGGCACGATCCTGCGGGTCGTCACCGGCCTGAACATCTTCAGCCTGCTGAAGTACCTCGGCCGCGAGTTCCTGCTCATCGTCTCCACGTCCTCCTCCGAGACCGCGCTGCCCCGCCTCATCGCCAAGATGGAGCACCTGGGCGTGGCCCGTCCGGTGGTCGGGATCGTCGTGCCGACCGGCTACTCCTTCAACCTCGACGGCACCGCGATCTACCTGACCATGGCCTCGATCTTCATCGCCGACGCGATGGGCACCCCGCTGTCGATCCCGGCGCAGATCGGTCTGCTCGCCTTCATGATCCTCGCCTCCAAGGGCGCGGCCGGCGTCACCGGCGCTGGCCTGGCCACCCTGGCCGGCGGCCTCCAGGCCCACGCCCCGGCCCTGGTCCCCGGCGTCGGCTTCATCGTCGGCATCGACAGGTTCATGTCCGAGGCCCGCGCCGTCACCAACTTCGCCGGCAACGCGGTGGCCACGGTGCTCGTCGGCACCTGGACCAAGGAGATCGACAAGGACCGCGTCAAGGCCGTCCTCTCCGGCGACCTGCCCTTCGACGAGAGCTCCCTGGCCGCCGACGGTGGCCACGGCGCCCCCACCGCCGGCCCGGACGCCCCGTCCGAGCGCGACGGTGACCTGGTCCTCTCGGGCGACCGCCCCCTGGTCGGCAGCGCCCAGCGCTGACCCGCCCCACCCCGACGCCCGAGCGCCGGTCTCCCCCGAGGAGGCCGGCGCTCGGTGCGTCTGCTCCCGGGGCAGCCTCCCGCCTCCCTCGTGGGTGCAGGGTGGCCCTGGTCCCGCGGGACTGGAGCAGGGCCACCCCGCACCCAGCGCGGAGTGGACTGGAGTCCCCCACCACGCTCGATCCCCGGGCCGGCTCGCACACCCCACGGCTGACACAGGGACGCCGACGTGGCCGCCGTCGCTCATGCGCCCACAGGGCACCCGATCCGCGTCGACATCCACAGGGCCCATGACGCCGACGGCCATGCCGTGCCCTGCACCGCCACGCTGCCTCTCGTGCCTCGCCGCGCCACCATCGACCAGATCCGACTCACCACACTGCTGCGCCCCGGCGCCTCCGTCGCAACGCACGCCGAGCTCCGCGGGGTGGGCGTACCCAGTTCGACCATCATGCGGCGCATCTCGCGGACCGGACCGTGGCAGCGGGTCCTGCCAGGTGTCGTCGCCGGGCACCGAGGGGTGTTGACCCTCTACGAGCGCCGTCTCGGTGCTCTGAAGTACGCCGGTCCCGACAGCGCACTCACGGGACTCGATGCGCTGGACCTCCACGGGGTGCGCCACCGGGCGAAGCGGTCCGACCGCGTCCACGTCCTCATCCCCCACACCAGCCAGAAGACCTCGCACGGGTTCGCACTGGTCACCCGCACCCGCCGAGCCGTCGGAGACCTGCGTCGCGGTGGCCTGCGGGTCGTACCTGCGGCGCGCGCGGCGATCGACGCCTGTCGCTGGCTCGACGACCTCGATGACGTCCGCGAACTGGTAGCGGCCGTCGTGCAGCAGCGCTTCTGCACCGTCGCCCACGTCGCCGACGAGGTCCACCTGGCTCAGCGCCAGCGGACGGCGCTGTCTCGTGAGGTCCTGGCGGAGGTGGCGGCCGGCATCCGGTCAGTGGCGGAGGCGAGGCTGAGAGAGGGCTTCGACAGGTTCGGGGTGCCCCAGCCGGACTGGAACGTCGAAGTCCGCGACGAGCACGGTCAGCTCGTCGTCGTCCTCGACGCGTACTGGGAGGACCTCGATGCCGAGCTGGAGATCAACTCGACCGCCTGGCACCTCAGTCCGGGCCGCTTCAAGAAGACGACCCAACGCCAGCGGGTGGTCGTCATGTCGGGGCGGAGCACCATCTCGGTGCTGCCGAGCGAGATCGACGAGGACCTCGAAGGCATCTGCCGAGAGGTGCTGCAGTTCCTCCGTGTGTGCGCGGCGAGACGAGGCCGCGCCGCATCCTGACGTGCAGCGAGAACGGCACTGGGTGGATCTGGTCCGCTCACGGACGGGTGCAGGGTGGCCCTGGTCCAGTCCTGCGGGACCAGGGCCACCCTGCACCCAACGGGGGGGACGGGGGACGACTGGGTCAGGCGGAGGTGGCGCCGGCCTGCTCGCGGTCGCTGCTGATCTGCCCGAGCACGGCGCGCTCGATGCGCGTGGCGTCGGCCTCGGACAGGTCGATGAAGCTCAGGGCGACCTCGGAGCGCTCGGCGTCGACGCGGACGACGCGCGCGGCGGCGGTCACGGTCTCGTGGGCGTCGACCTCGACCACCAGCTCCACCTGGTCGTCGGCAGCGGCGCCGAGGTTGGCCAGCGCGGCGTCCGTGGCCAGCACCACGCGGGCGCCGGTCCGGGACAGGTCGATGGTGCGCGCCGCAGCGGCCACGCGGCCGCGCAGCTGGGCGCGGCGGGCGATGTCGGCGCGGGGCTCGGCGCGCTGCTGCTCGGTGGCGAGGGCCAGCACGCCCGTGAGGAGCAGCTCGCCGTCCACGGCGGTGCCCTCGGCCAGGGCCTCCAGCACCACAGCCGCTCCGCCGGCGCCCTGCAGGTGCGCCCAGACGGGCTGGTCGGCGAGGGTGGCAGCGGCGTCGTCGTCGAGGGTGACGACGGCGGTGGCGACGAGCCCCGCGGGGCTCGTGCTCCAGTCGGACAGGGTCCCGCGCTGCTCGGGCCCCCCGGAGATCGGCAGGAGGCGCACGGGGCCGCCCACCGGCGGCACCTGGTCGGGGGTCACGAACACGCTGGCCAGCCTAGGGCTCGCGGCGTGTCGCAGTCAGCGTTTCCGCTGGAGGAGTCGTGGGCCGGCCCCTCCAGCGGAAGCGCTGGTGCGGTGCTCAGCAGCCGACGAGGTGCCCCGCGAGGTAGCTCTGCACCTTGTCGAGGGCTACGCGCTCCTGGGTCATCGTGTCGCGGGAGCGGACGGTGACGGCCTGGTCCTCGAGGGTGTCGAAGTCGACGGTGAGGCAGAACGGGGTGCCGATCTCGTCCTGGCGGCGGTAGCGGCGGCCGATGGCGCCGGCGTCGTCGAAGTCGACGTTCCAGTTCTTCCGCAGCTGCGCGGCGAGGTCGCGCGCCTTGGGCGACAGGTCCTCCGAGCGCGACAGCGGCAGCACCGCGGCCTTGACCGGCGCCAGGCGGTGGTCGAGGCGGAGCACGGTGCGCTTGTCGACGCCGCCCTTGGCGTTGGGCGCCTCGTCCTCGGCGTAGGCCTCGATGAGGAACGCCATGAGCGAGCGGGTCAGGCCGGCGGCGGGCTCGATGACGTAGGGCACCCAGCGCTCGCCCTTGGCCTGGTCGAAGTAGCTGAGGTCGGTCCCGGAGTGCTCCGAGTGGGTCTTGAGGTCGAAGTCGGTGCGGTTGGCGATGCCCTCGAGCTCGCCCCACTCGCTGCCGGAGAAGCCGAAGCGGTACTCGATGTCGACGGTGCGCGTCGAGTAGTGGCTCAGCTTCTCGGCGGGGTGCTCGTAGTGGCGCAGGTTCTCGCGGGCGATGCCGAGGTCGACGTACCAGTCGGTGCGCTCGTCGATCCAGTACTGGTGCCAGGTCTCGTCGGTGCCGGGCTCGACGAAGAACTCCATCTCCATCTGCTCGAACTCACGGGTCCGGAAGATGAAGTTGCCGGGCGTGATCTCGTTGCGGAACGACTTGCCGATCTGGCCGATGCCGAACGGCGGCTTCTTGCGCGCCGAGCCCATCACGTTGGCGAAGTTCACGAAGATGCCCTGCGCGGTCTCGGGGCGCAGGTAGTGCAGGCCGGACTCGTCCTCGACCGGGCCGAGGTGCGTCTTCAGCATCATGTTGAAGTCGCGGGGCTCGGTCCAGCGGCCCCTCGTGCCGCAGTTCGGGCAGGTGATCTCCTCGAGACCGCCGTTCTCCCCGGCCGGGGCGCGGCCCTTCTTCTCCTCGAACTCCTCGGCCAGGTGGTCGGCGCGGTAGCGCTTGTGGCACTGCTGGCACTCGGTGAGGGGGTCGGTGAAGACGCCGACGTGGCCGGAGGCCACCCAGGTCTGCCGCGGCAGGATGACCGAGGAGTCCAGGCCGACGACGTCGTCGCGGCTGGTGACCACCGAGCGCCACCACTGGCGCTTGATGTTCTCCTTCAGCTCCACGCCGAGCGGTCCGTAGTCCCACGCCGAGCGGGTGCCGCCGTAGATCTCCCCGGAGGGGAAGACGAAGCCGCGCCGCTTGGCGAGGCTGACGACGTCGTCGAGGCTGGACTTCTTCTTGCTGGGCTTGGTGCTGGGGGCGCTCACGGCGGGGACCCTCTCCGGCTGGCGTGTCGGTGGACGCTCCAGCCTAGGACCCGGCGCCGCCAGGACGACGACGGCCGCCGGCCCCCTCAGCGCCCGAGCACGAAGTCGATGGCCGTCTCGCGGAACTGCCGGGAGACGGGGGCGTTGAAGTGGTGGCGCCCCGGGATCTCGTAGAAGCGGCCGCCCGGCGTGGCCTCGGCGAGCCGCTTGGAGCCGCCGATGATGCCGTCCTCGCTGCCGGTGCAGAACAGCACCGGCATGTGCGGCGGGTCGTGGGGGTCGGGGTCGTCGTCGGGGCCACCGCGGCGCAGCCCCTCCACGAGCGCCACCAGCGCGTTGATGTCGTTGCCCGGCACGGCGCTGGCCATGGTGAGGTAGCCGGCGGTGACGCGGTCCGAGGGGGTCTCGCCGGTGGCGAGGGCGTGCTTGGCCTCCTCCACGCGGAAGCGGGTCAGCGGCGCGCCGTCGGGGATGCCGCCGAGCACCGCGCGGGTGATGCGCTCGGGCATGTCGAGCGCGGCGCGCCACCCGACGCGGGCGCCCAGGGAGTAGCCGACGTAGGCCACCTCGTGCACGCCGTAGGTGTCGAGCACCACGCGCAGGTCCTCGACCAGGTGGTCCAGGGAGTAGGCGTCGCGGGTGTGGGGCTTCTCGGAGGCGCCGTGGCCGCGCTGGTCCACGCCGAGCACCCGCACGCCGGCGCGCTGCAGGTCGCGCGTCCAGCCGGTGCGCACGTAGTTGGCCACGAAGCTCGAGGCGAAGCCGTGGACGGCGAGCACCACCGGGGCGTCCGCGGGGCCGTCGGAGGCGCCCAGGTCGTAGGTGGCGATGCGGCGCCGGTCCTCCGTCACCACCATGAGCGGCTTCGGCTGGTCGGCCAGGGGGTCAGTGGGCATCGGAGGATCTTCCCAGGTCTCTCGCAGGGTCGGGGCGGGTCAGCGGGCGTGGCGCTCGAGGAAGTCGTAGACCTCGGCGTCGTCGACCCCGGGGAAGGCGCCGGTGGGCAGCGGCGCCAGCACGTGCGCGTGCATGGTGGCCGACGGCCAGCTCCTGCCCTCCCAGCGGTCTGCCAGCTCGGTGGGCGGGCGGCGGCAGCAGGCCTCCTCGGGACAGGTGGACCGGGCCCGCACCTGCGTGTCACGGCCGCGGAACCACTTGGCGTGCACGTAGGGCACGCCCACCGTGATCGAGAAGCGCTTGCCGGTGGCGTCGCGGCCGGTCTGCGCGCTGCACCAGAACGTGCCGGCGGGGGTGTCGGTGTACTGGTGGAACTCGGTGGTGCGGTCGCGCTGGCTGAAGACGGCGCGCGCGGCCCACCGCCGGCAGACGTACTGCCCCTCGACGGCGCCGCCGGCGTCGGCGGGGAACCCGACGCCGTCGTCCTCGTAGCCCTTGGTCAGGGAGCCGTCCTCGGTGACGCGCAGGAAGTGCACGGGGATGTCGAGGTCGTGCATGGCGAGGTTGGTGAGGCGCCAGGCCGCGGTCTCGTGGGTGATGCCGAACGCGTCGCGCAGGTCCTCCACGGCGAGGTCCTTGGCGGCCTTGGCGGACCTGAGCAGCTCCAGCGCGGGCGTGCGGGGCACCAGGCACGCGGACGCGTAGTAGTTGATCTCCATGCGCTGGCGCAGGAAGTCGGCGTAGTCGACGGGGGCTGAGTGCTTGAGCAGCTGGTGGGCCATGGCCTGCAGCGCCAGGGAGCGCAGGCCGTGGCCGCCGGGGATCGAGACCGGCGGCAGGTAGATGCGGCCGTTCTCGAGGTCGGTGACCGTGCGCGTGGAGTGCGGCAGGTCGTCGACGTGGATGATCGTCAGGCCGAGGTCGGCGGCCATGCGGGCCACGGTGCGGTGGGTCAGCGGGCCGCCGGCGTGCTTGGCGGCGCGCAGCTGGCGCTCGGCGAGCTCCTCCAGCTCCGGCAGGTGGTTGTGGACCGCCCGCATCGTCTGGCGCAGCTCGGTGTTGGCGCGGCGCGCCTCTTCTGGCGTGGCGGAGGCGGCCTCGTCGCGGCGGCGCAGCTCGCCGTGCAGGCCCACGAGCGCCTCGAGGGCCTCGGTGGGCAGGGTCTTGGACGGCCGCACGGCGGGCAGCCCGAGGCGGGCGTAGGCCGGGCTGGACTGCGCCCGCTCCAGGGCGATCTCCAGGGCGGCGCGGCGCGTGGGCGGCTCGGGGTCGAGCAGGGAGCCCGCGGGCACGCCGAGGGCGGCGGCGAGCGCGGAGAGCAGCCCGAGCTTGGGCTCGCGGTGCCCGTTCTCCACCAGGGAGAGCTGGCTGGCGGACACGCCGGTGTCCGCGGCGAGCTGGTCGAGCGTCAGCCCGCGCTGGGTGCGCAGGTGGCGGACGCGCCGCCCGAGGGTCAGCGGGTCCGTGGAGGCGCCGGGTGCCGTCACGGACTTGACGCTATCGCAAGAAACGCGCTTCTTCACAAGGCGCAGGCCTGTAGAGGGGGTTGCGGACGGGGAACTGTAGGGGTCAGAAGCCCGAAGCACCCCCGAACCCCCCACCGAGGAGAGCCGACATGACCCTCATCGACGACAACCCCACCACCACCGGCTCCGAGGTCCCCGACGTCCACGCGTGGGTGGCCCGCATCGCTGAGCTCACCAAGCCGGCGCGCGTCGTGTGGTGCGACGGCTCGGGCGCCGAGCGCCACCGCCTCATCGCCATGGGCGTGCGCAAGGGCACCCTCGAGCCGCTGCCCGAGCCCCACTACGGCAGCTACCTCGTGCGCTCGGCCCCCGACGACGTCGCCCGCGTCGAGGACCGCACCGTCATCGCCACCACCGACCCCGACGACGCCGGCCCCACCAACAACTGGCGCGACCCGGTGGACCTCGAGGCCGAGCTGGTCGAGCTCTTCGACGGCAGCATGCGCGGCCGCACCATGTGGGTGGTGCCCTTCTCCATGGGCCCGGTCGGCGGTCCCATCTCCCAGCTCGGCGTGCAGGTGACCGACTCCCTCTACGCCGTGCTCTCCATGGGCACGATGACCCGCGTGGGCACCGCTGCCCGCGAGCTCATCGAGGCCGGTGCCCCGTGGGTGCCCGCGGTGCACTCGGTCGGGTACCCGCTGGAGGACGAGTTCGGCCAGCCGGTGCGCGAGGACGTCGCGTGGCCCTCCAACGAGACCAAGCTCATCGCGCACTTCCCCGAGAGCCGGCAGATCTGGAGCTTCGGCTCCGGCTACGGCGGCAACGCGCTGCTGGGCAAGAAGTGCTTCGCCCTGCGCATCGCCTCGGCCATGGGGCGCGAGGAGGGCTGGCTCGCCGAGCACATGCTCCTCGTGCGCGTCACCAGCCCCGAGGGCAGGCAGTACCACGTGGCCGGCGCGTTCCCCTCGGCGTGCGGCAAGACCAACTTCGCGATGATGACGCCCAGCCTGCCCGGCTGGAAGGTCGAGACCCTCGGCGACGACATCGTCTGGATGCGTCGCGACGAGCAGGGCCGCCTGCGCGCCATCAACCCCGAGGCCGGCTTCTTCGGCGTGGCCCCCGGCACCTCCGAGGCGACCAACCCGGCCGCGCACCAGATGCTGTGGGGCAACACCATCTTCACCAACTGCGCCCAGACCGCCGACGGCGACGTCTGGTGGGAGGGGCTCACGCCCACCCCGCCGCTGGGGCTGGTCGACTGGACCGGCCAGCCGTGGTCGCCGGAGTCCGGCAGGCCCGCCGCCCACCCGAACGCCCGGTTCACCGTGGCGGCGGAGCAGTGCCCGACGCTGGCCGACTCCTGGGACGACCCCGAGGGCGTCGTCGTGGACGCGATCCTCTTCGGCGGCCGACGCGCGACCACCGTGCCGCTCGTGGCCCAGGCCCGCGACTGGGCGCACGGCGTGTTCCTCGGGGCCACCATGGCCTCGGAGAAGACCGCCGCCGCCGAGGGCGTGGTCGGCGAGGTCCGCCGCGACCCGTTCGCGATGCTCCCCTTCACCGGCTACAACGCCGCGGACCACTGGAGCCACTGGCTGGAGCAGGGCGAGCTGCTCGGCGAGAACGCCCCCGCCCTCTTCTCCGTCAACTGGTTCCGCAAGGACGCCGACGGCGGCTTCCTGTGGCCGGGCTTCGGCGAGAACAGCCGCGTGCTGGAGTGGGTGGTGGCCCGCCTCGAGGGCCGCGTCGACGCCGTCGACACCCCCGCCGGTCTCGTGCCGCGCACGGAGGACCTCGACGTCGCCGGGATCGACCTCGCCCGCGAGGCCCTCGAGGAGCTGCTCACGGCCGACCCGGCCGACTACGCCCGCGAGGCCGACGGCGTGGCCGAGCTCTTCGCGCTCTTCGGCGACCGGGTCCCCGCTCCGCTGCTGGCCCAGCTCGAGGAGCTGCGCCAGCGCTCGGGCGGCGCCCTGGGCGCCGCGTGAACCGCTGGTCGCTGAAGAGCGACCGCCGTCCCGGGCTCGTCAGGCTCACCGAGCCCAGCGCCAGGGACGGCCGGTCAGCCGGTCTGACCGCCAGCCAGGCCCGCACCCGCGGGCTCGGCCTCGGCCGGCCGGTCCAGGGCTCCTCCGTAGCGGCGGTCGCGGCGGGCGTAGTCCTCGACGGCGCGCCACAGGACGCGGCGGTCGACGTCGGGCCACGGCGTGTCGACGAACATCAGCTCCGCGTAGGCGGACTGCCACAGCATGAAGTTGGACGTCCGCTGCTCACCGCTGGTGCGCAGGAAGAGGTCGACGTCCGGTAGGTCGGGCTCGTCGAGGTGGCGGGCCAGGGCGCGCTCATCGATCTTCTCGGGATCGAGCCGCCCGGCCGCCACCTCGCGGGCCAGCGCCTTGGCGGCGTCGGCGATCTCCGCCCGGCCTCCGTAGTTGACGCACATGGTGAGGGTGCAGGTGGAGTTGCCGGCGGTCAGCTGCTCGGCCTCCTCCAGCTCCTTGATGACGCTGCGCCACAGCCGAGGACGGCGGCCCGCCCACCGGACGCGCACGCCCCACTCGTGCATGGTGTCGCGGCGGCGGCGGATGACGTCGCGGTTGAAGCCCATGAGGAAGCGCACCTCCTCCGGGGAGCGCTTCCAGTTCTCCGTGGAGAACGCGTAGGCCGAGACGTGCTGGACGCCGATCTCGACGGCACCGGCGACCACGTCCAGCAGGGACGCCTCGCCCATCTTGTGGCCCTCCACGCGCGGCAGCCCGCGGGCGTTCGCCCACCGCCCGTTGCCGTCCATGACGATGGCCACGTGCTTCGGCACCAGCTCGGACGGCACGGCCGGAGGGCGCGCGCCCGAGGGGTGCGGGGGCGGCGCGACGACGGGCGCGGTGCGACGGGGCGCCCCCGCCGTCGTCGACGACGACGACCGCCGGCCCCTCACCAGGTGCTCCCCACGACGCTGCTCACCGGCTGCTCACCGTCTCTGCACGGCCCACGCGCTCACGCCCTCTCGACCAGGGGCAGCGACCGCACCGCCCGCTCCAGGTGCCACTGCAGGTAGGCGGCCACCAGGCCGCTGCCCTCCCGGCGCTGGCGCACCTCGGAGGCGTCGGCACGGTCCCAGTCTCCCGAGAGCAGCTGCTGCAGCAGCGCGAGGGTCCGCACGTCCGGTGCGGCGGCCCCCGGCGGACGGCACTCCCGGCAGACCACTCCCCCGGAGGCGACGGCGAAGGCCGGGTGGTCGACCGAAGCGGCGCTCGGGTCGCCGCACACGGCGCACGCCGCCAGGCTGGCGCCCCACCCCGCCACCGCCATGGCGCGCAGCAGGTAGGCGTCCAGCACCAGGGAGGCGTCGTGCTGCCCGCCGGCCAGGGTGCGCAGCGCGCCCACGACCAGCAGGAACTGCTGGGTGGCCGGCTCGCGCTCCTCGCTGGTCATCCGCTCGGCGGTCTCGGCGATGGCAGCTGCCGCCGTCCACCGCGCGTAGTCCTCCGCGAGGAACCTGCCGTAGGGGGCCAGCGTCTCGACCTGCTGGACGACGTCGAGGGAGCGGCCGACGTGCAGCTGCACGTCGAGCAGCATGTACGGCTCCAGCCGGGCCCCGAACCGGCTCGAGGTGCGGCGCACCCCCTTGCCCACCGCCCGCACGCGCCCGTGGTGGCGGGTGAGCAGCGTGACGATCCGGTCGGCCTCGCCCAGCTTGTGGGTTCGCAGCACCACGGCCTCGTCCCGGTAGGTGCGCACGGACTCATCGTGCCGCACAGCTCCGACAGACCTACCGTGATCGCATGTCCAGCAGCCCGACAGCCGCAGCCCGCCTCGGCACCGCGGACCGGCGCTCGTCCGACGGCACGCGCACCGCCGCCGTCGCCGTCAGCGCCGTCGTCGCCGTCGTCGGCGGCTTCCTGGGGTCGGGCGCCGTGGTGGGCACCCCCATCGCCCAGGCGGCCGGCGGCGCCCTGTCGGCCAGCTCCACGCTGGTCGCGCCGGCGGGCCCGGCGTTCGCCATCTGGTCGGTCGTCTACGCCGGGCTCGTGGCGCTGGCGGTCCACCAGCTCCTGCCCTCCCAGCGGCACGACGAGCGCCAGCGGGCCACCGGCTGGTGGGTGGTGGCGTCCCTGCTCCTCAACGCCGCATGGATCCTCGTGGTGCAGGCCGGGTCGGTGCTCGGCTCGCTGGTGGCGATCCTCGCGCTGCTGGCGGTGCTGGTCGTGGCCTTCTCCCGGCTGAGGTCGACGGCCTCGTCCAGCCGGGGTGGCGCACGCTCCTCCCTGCAGCCGGTGCTGCTCGACGGCGTCATCGGCCTCTACCTGGGCTGGGTCAGCATCGCCACCGTCGCCAACGCCTCAGCGGCCCTCGTCGCCGGTGGCGCGCCGGCCACGGGTGCGCTCGCGACCGCGCTCGCCGTCGTCGTCCTCGTGGTGGCGGCGGGGGTCGGCTGGGTCCTGGCCGTCGCCGGCCGGGGAAGGGTCGCTCCCGCGCTGTCGCTCGCGTGGGGCCTGGCGTGGATCGCCGTCGGCCGGTGGTCGGGCCAGCCGGAGGCGCCGGTGGTCTCGGTGGTCGCCGTGGTCGCGGCCGTCCTCGTCCTGGCCGCACCGCTGGTGGTGCGCGCCCGCGGCGTGCGACCCGCCGCCTGAGGGTCAGGAGGCGCGGCGCACCACGGCGCGGGCGCGGCCCCGCCGCTTGGCGTCGAGCATCGCCGCGTCCGCGGAGGCGAGCACGGCGTGGGCGGCCAGCGGTCCCGTCACGCCCACCGACACGCTCACCCGCAGACCGGGCGCCACCTGCGCCCAGGGCAGCGCCGCCACCTCGTCGACCACGCGCTGCCCCAGGGCGGCGAGGTCTCGTGGATGGCCGCTGAGCACCACGAACTCGTCGCCGCCGTAGCGCGCCACGAGGTCGTGGCCGCGCGTGACGTCCACGAGCAGCGTCGCCACGCGGCGCAGCACCTCGTCGCCCACCTCGTGGGAGAAGCCGTCGTTGACGGCCTTGAACCTGTCGACGTCCACGAAGCACGCCGCCACCTCGGTGCCGTCGCGAGCCGCTGCCCGGAGCGCCTCGTCCAGGCCACGCCGGTTGGTCACCCCCGTCAGGGGATCGGTGAGGACGGCGAGGGCCGCGGCGTCGTGCGCGTCCGCGGCGCGCGCGGCGCGGCGGCGGGCCTCCAGCTCCGAGGCGATCGCGCGGCTGCTCGCCGCGGTGCGCACCAGCAGCGCCTGGGCCAGCTCCTTCCAGCGGTCGGGGCGGGCGTCCTCGCCGTGCAGGGAGCGCCGCTCCTCGGCGTCCAGCTCAGCCAGCGCCGCGAGCACGGTGTACGCCCACACGCCGGGCTCGGTGCGGCGGGTCTCGGCGAGGGCCTCGTCGAGGTGGGTGCGAGCGGCCGCGGCATGGCCGCGGTGGTGCGCCTCCCCCGCCAGGTGCAGCCGCGCCATGACGCCCTCCACCCTGCCCAGGAGGGCTCCCGAGCGGGCAGCGCCGAGCAGGCCGCTCCCGACGGCGGCGCCGGCCGCGCTGGCCGCGGCGTGGTCACCCAGCCGCTGCCACGCGAGCGCCTCGGCAGCGGACGACCTCAGCACCTGCGACGCCTCGCCCTCGAGGACACCGCGCCGGCGCCAGCGCAGCGAGAGCTCCAGCACCCTGCCCCACTGGTGGTCGGCCTCGGCCGGCTCACCGCGCAGCTGCGCGCCGGCGGCGCGCTCGGCCACGAGGAGCACCAGCTCGGGCAGCACGTTGAGCTCACTGACACCGGGAGTGCCGGGCACGTCGGCCAGCACTCGCCGCAGGAGGACCTCCGCCTCCGGGTGGACGCCCGCCGCCTGCAGCGCCAGGCCGGAGGCCATGGTCGCGGAGAGGCGGTTGACGTGGCGCGACCCGGTGGACTCCAGCAGGCCGAGGGCCTCCGCGAGGTGCTCGACGCCCCGGGCGGGCCGACCCCGCGTGAACGCGATCTCCGCGGCCAGGGCCAGCGCCTTGGCCCGCCACAGCGGGTCCTGGCCCGCAGGGGCGCCCAGGAGCTCCTCCAGGAGCTCACCGGCGCGGTCCAGCTCGACCAGCTCCACCAGCGCGAGGGCACCGACGTAGCGCAGGTAGCCGGCGGTGCTGCGGTCCCCGAGCGCCTCGACCCACGGCAGCGCGGCCTCGCAACGGGCTGCGCAGGCGCGGAAGTCGCACGCGTCGAGGAGGTCCCCGGCCTCGTCCACCACCGCGTGGAAGGGTCCGGGCAGCCCGTGCACCACGAGCGCTCCACCAGCCACGTCGACCTCCCCCGGCCGAGCGCCCCCGCACTCCGCCGTCGACGTGGCTTCGGCAGGTGGGCGCCGGGGCTTGAGCCCCGGCGCCCACCTGGCGGTCAGCCGGTCAACCGGTCAGCAGCGTGTCAGCCCCGAGCGGCGCGGTTCACCGCGGAGACGACCGCCTTCAGCGACGCGACGGTGGTGTTGGCGTCGATCCCCACGCCCCACAGGACGCGGCCGCCCACCTCGCACTCGACGTAGGCGGCGGCGGTGGCGTCGCCGCCGGCACCGAGCGCGTGCTCGGAGTAGTCGCGCACGGCCACCGCGGTGCCCTGGGAGGCCAGGGCCGCGACGAACGCCGAGATGGGGCCGTTGCCGGCGCCGCTCGCGGTGCGCTGCTCGCCGTCGACCAGGAGGTCGACCTCGATGCTGTCGACGCCCCCGGCGCCACCGTCGCGGGTGGCGGAGGAGTTGGTGCGCAGACCGCGCAGCGCGAAGCGGCCCCAGGCCTCGGTCGCGGCGCCGTCCTCCGCGTAGTCGGCCGACGGCAGGTACTCGTCGGCGAACACCTCCCACAGCTGAGCGGCGGTCACCTCGCCGCCCTGGGAGTCGGTGCGGGCCTGCACCACCTGGGAGAACTCCACCTGCAGGCGGCGCGGCAGGTCCAGGGAGTGCTCGGTGCGCATGAGGTAGGCGACGCCGCCCTTGCCGGACTGGCTGTTGACCCGGATCACGGCCTCGTAGGAGCGGCCCACGTCGCGCGGGTCGATCGGCAGGTACGGCACGGCCCACTCGGCGTCCTCGACGGCGGCACCAGCAGCCGCCGAGCGCTCGCCCATCTTGTCGAAGCCCTTCTTGATGGCGTCCTGGTGGGAGCCGGAGAAGGCGGTGTAGACGAGGTCGCCCGCGTAGGGGTGGCGCTCGTGGACGGCGATCTGGTTGCAGTGCTCTGCGGCGCGGCGCACGGCGTCGACGTCGCGCAGGTCGACCTGCGGGTCGACGCCCTGCACCACGAGGTTCAGCGCCAGGGTGACCAGGTCGACGTTGCCGGTGCGCTCGCCGTTGCCGAACAGGCAGCCCTCGACGCGGTCGGCGCCGGCCTTGAGGCCCAGCTCCGCTGCGGCGACGGCCGTGCCGCGGTCGTTGTGGGGGTGCACCGAGATGAGCACCTCGTCGCGGCGGCGGATGTTGCGGGTCATCCACTCGATGGAGTCGGCGTACAGGTCCGGCGTGCTCATCTCCACCGTCGAGGGCAGGTTGATGATCATCTTGCGCTCGGGGGTGGGGTCGAAGACCTCGATCACCTCGTTGCAGATGCGCGCGGCGAAGTCGAGCTCGGTGCCGGTGTAGCTCTCCGGGGAGTACTCGTAGAAGACCTCGGTCTGGTCGGCCACGCCCTCCTCGAACTTCTTGCACAGCCGAGCGCCCTGCAGCGCCAGGTCGACGATGCCGTCGCGGTCCATGCCGAAGACGACGTCGCGCTGCAGCGCCGAGGTGGAGTTGTACAGGTGCACGATCGCGGTCTTCGCGCCGCGGATGGCCTCGTAGGTGCGCTCGATGAGGTGCTCGCGCGCCTGGGTCAGCACCTGGATGGTGACGTCGTCGGGGATGCGGCCGGTCTCGATGAGGAACCGCACGAAGTCGAAGTCGGTCTGGGAGGCCGAGGGGAACCCGACCTCGATCTCCTTGTAGCCGATCGAGACCAGCAGGTCCCACATCCGCAGCTTGCGGTCGTGGCCCATGGGGTCGATGAGGGCCTGGTTGCCGTCGCGCAGGTCGACCGCGCACCAGCGGGGGGCGGTCTCGATGCGGCGGCCCGGCCACGTGCGGTCGGGCAGGTCGACGCCGAAGGCGAACGGCGGGTAGCGGTGGGCGGCCATCGGGGACGGCTTCTGGGTGCTGCGCATGACTGGCTCTCCTGGGTCCGGGCTGCGGCGAGCAGCCCCGTGGGGGCGGCCGGCAGGACGGGACTCCGCGACGAGGGAGCCGACCTAGGGCTGCGAGACCTCGTCGCGGCAGCCGAGGAGGAGGCTCACCGCGAACATCGCGGCCAACCTACCCCCCGGCCGCCCCGCCGGGCCAGCCACCCGCGCGTCGACCCGTCCGCGACCGCTGGCGCCCCCCCTGGCGCTGGTGTCAGCGCGGGACGGACAGGGCCAGCTCGTAGCTGGTCGCCGCACCGGAGCGCACGTCCAGCCGGTAGGTGCCGCTGACGGGCAGCTGGACGGTGGTGCTGCCCTGCTGGGCGCTGGTGTGGTCGGTGTGCAGCGGGCTGCCGTCGGGCCCCACGAGGAACCACACCGCGTCAGGGCGGGAGGCTCTGGAGGAGACGGTGGCGCGCTGCCCGGCCCGCGCGGCGAAGCTGTACGGGTGGTCGTCCCCGGCGGGCAGCTGGCCGCGCACGCTCGTGGAGGTGGCACCGGGTGCGAAGCGCAGCTGCTGCGGGACGGTCAGGTGCAGGGCGTAGGCGGCGCCGGCGCCGGCGCCGGCGCCCGAGCGGACCGCCAGCAGGTAGGTGCCGGTGACCGGGACGACGAAGGTGCCGCCGCTCTGGTCCTGCCCGTGGTCGGTGTGCAGCGGCGTGCCGTCCGGTGCCACGAGCGTGAACGCCTGCGTGGTCGACCCCCGCTGGAAGGAGACCTCCAGCACCTGCTCGGCGCGCAGGTCGAGGGCGTAGGTGCGCGAGCTGCCGGCGGCCAGGTGGCCCCGCACCGCGGCGGCGGTGGCGCCCGGGGCGAAGCGGACCGGGGTCGTCGAGCGCGCCGCAGCGCTGACCGCGGTGCTCGCGGCGGCGGGGACGGGGGCGGCGACAGCGGCCAGGGCCGGGCCACCGGCGACAGTGGCGGCGACGAGGGCGGCCGCGACGACGAGGACGGGGGTGGAGCGCACGGGAGGACCTCCGGGACTGCGATGGTTTCCTGCGGACACCACCAGTTGACGCCGGAGGAGCGCCCGCCGGGCGTCACGGCTGTGGCAGTCCCGCACCTCGCCGTGACGGTCCCGTCACAGCCCCGCCCGGAGCCTCAGAAGCCCAGGCGCGCCAGCTGGCGGGGGTCGCGCTGCCAGTCCTTGGCCACCTTGACCCGCAGGTCCAGGTGCACCCGGGTGCCCAGCAGCGCCTCGATGTTCTGGCGCGCGGTGGTGCCGACCTCCTTGAGGCGGGCCCCGCCCCGACCGATGACGATGCCCTTCTGGCTGTCGCGCTCCACGTAGAGCAGCACGTGCACCTTGAGCAGACCCGTGGGCTGCCCGTCCTCACCGAGGCGCGGGGTCATCTCGTCCACCACCACCGCGAGGCTGTGCGGCAGCTCGTCGCGCACGCCCTCCAGCGCCGCCTCGCGGACCAGCTCGCCCACCATGACGGCCTCCGGCTCGTCCGTCAGCTCGCCGTCGGGGTACAGCGGCGGCCCGGGAGGCAGGTGGGAGCTCAGCACGCGCGTCACGGCGTCCACCTGGAAGTCACCGGTGGCCGAGACCGGCACGACGTCGGCGAACGGCCGGTGGCCCTCCTCCTCACCGAGCGCCGTCACCTCGAGCAGCCTCTCCGCGAGACGCCCCCGGTCGACCTTGTCGGTCTTGGTGACGACGGCGACGACGGGCGTGCGACGCACCTGCGCGAGCTGCGCGGCGATCCAGCGGTCACCGGGACCGGTCCGCTCGTCGGCGGGGAGGCAGAAGGCGATGACGTCCACCTCCGCCAGCGTCCCGAGGACGAGGTCGTTGAGGCGCTGCCCCAGCAGGGTGCGCGGGCGGTGCAGTCCGGGGGTGTCCACCAGCACCAGCTGCGCGTCGGGCCGGTGCACGATCCCGCGGACCGTGTGGCGCGTGGTCTGCGGCCGCGACGAGGTGATGGCCACCTTCTCGCCCACGAGGGCGTTGGTCAGGGTGGACTTTCCGGCGTTGGGCCGTCCCACCAGGCAGGCGAAGCCCGAGCGGTGCCCGTCGCCTGCGCCGCCCGTGCCGGGCGCGACCTCGCTGCTGTCAGTGCTCACCGTGGACCAGCTCCTGCTCCTGCTGCTGCTGCTCGAGGGCGCGCTCGCGCTCCTCGTCCTGCTGCTTGCGCTCGTCGTCCTGCTGCCTGCGCTCTTCGCGCTCGCGCTCCTTGCGCTCGCGCTTCTCCCGCTTGCGCTCGGCCTTCTCCTGCTGCTCGCGGGCGCGCTCGTCCTCGTCGTCGTCCTCGCCCGTCTCGGGCTCCTCGGCGCGGTGGACGACCACGGTGGTGATGCGGTGCCCGTCCACCTCGTCGGCGAGCAGCACCAGGCCGGCCACCTCGGCCTCGTCGCCCTCGGCGGGGACGGTGCCGAGGGCCTTGGCGAGCAGGCCACCGGTGGAGTCGACCTCGTCCTCGTCGATCTCGAGGCCGAACAGGTCCCCGAGGTCCTCCACGTGCAGCCGGGCGCTGACGCGGAAGCCGCCGTCCTCCAGGGGCACGACGTCGGGGGTCTCGGTGTCGGTCTCGTCGGTGATCTCCCCGACGATCTCCTCCAGGAGGTCCTCCAGGGTCACCAGCCCGGCGACCCCGCCGTACTCGTCGATGACCAGCGCCAGGTGCAGGGAGGCGCCCTGCATCTCCCGCAGCAGCGCGTCGACCTGCTTGGTCTCCGGGACGAACACCGGCCGCCGGGCCAGGTCGCGGGCCCGGGTGGTGGCGCCGCGGCGCCGGACGGGCCGGTCGTGCAGCACCCTGACGACGTCCTTGAGGTGGAGCACGCCCACCACGTCGTCCACGGTGGAGCCCACCACCGGCAGCCGTGAGTGCCCGGAGGCCAGGAAGAGGTCGAGCGCCTCCCCGGGGCCGGTGTCCTCGCCGATGGTCACCATGTCGGTGCGGGGGCTCATGACCTCGCGGACGATGGTGTCACCCAGCTCGAAGACGGAGTGGATCATCTCGCGCTCGCCGGCCTCGATGATCGCCGACTCGCTCGCCCGGTCGACCAGCTCGCGCAGCTCGCCCTCGGTGGAGAACGGGCCGTCGCGGTAGCCGCGCCCGGGGGTGACGGCGTTGGCCAGGGCCACGAGACCGCGGGAGAGCGGGCCGAGCGCCGTGGTGAGCGCGCGCAGCTGCCCCGCCGAGCGCAGCGCCATCCCCTCCGGGTCCTGCCGGCCGACGGTGCGCGGGCTCACGCCGAGGAGGGTGAAGACCACCCCGCCCATGACGACGGCGGTGACCAGGCCCGCCCACCACTGCGAGAACAGCGCGGCGGAGGCGAGCGCTGCGCACACGGTGGCCAGCGCCTCGAAGGTGACCCGCACGAGGGTGGCCACCGACAGGGCGGGCACCGGGTCGGCCACGAGGGCCACCACCGCGGGCGCGCCGCGGCGCCCGTCGGCCGCCAGGCGCTGCGCCTCCGCGCGCGTCAGGCGCGACAGCGCCGCCTCGGCGGCCGCGAGGTAGCCGGCCACGACGAGCCCGAGCACCGCGGCGGCCGCGAGCCACGGCAGCGAGGCGTCCGGGACCGGGGTCACGACCGACCCACGCGGGTCACGGGCGGGTCACGAGGGCTGGGGCCGGCGCGACAGGAAGGTCAGCAGCAGCCGGCGCTGCAGCGCGAACATCTCGCGCTCCTCGTCGGGCTCGGCGTGGTCGAAGCCGAGCAGGTGCAGGCAGCCGTGGGTGACGAGCAGCAGCACCTCCTCGGCGGTGGAGTGGCCGGACTCGCGCGCCTGCCGAGCGGCGACCTCGGGGCAGACCACCACGTCGCCGAGGAGCCCGGGCGGGCTGGGCTCGTCCTCGCTGCCGGGACGCAGCTCGTCCATGGGGAAGCTGAGGACGTCGGTGGGGCCGGGCTCGTCCATCCACTGCTCGTGCAGGGCCGTCATCGCCGTGGTGTCGACCAGGATCACCGACAGGTCGGCGGCGGGGTGCACGTGCATCTCGGCCAGCACGAAGCGCGCCAGCTCCGAGACCTCGTCGACGGCGACGCCGGGACCACCGGTGCCGGCGGGGTCGGTGAAGCCGGACTCGTCGACCACCTCGACGCTCATCGGGGACCCCCGCCGCGGCGGCCCTGCTGGGCGCGCGCCGCGGAGCCGGGCTGCTGGTGCGCCTCGTCCCAGCGGCCGTACGCGTCGACGATCTCTCCGACCAGCCGGTGGCGGACCACGTCGAGGCTGGTCAGGCGGGAGAAGTGGATGTCCTCGATGCCCGACAGGATGGACTCGACCACGCGCAGGCCGGACTGGGTCCCCGCCGGCAGGTCGACCTGGGTGGAGTCACCGGTGATGACCATCTTGGAGTCGAAGCCGAGGCGGGTGAGGAACATCTTCATCTGCTCGGGGCTGGTGTTCTGCGCCTCGTCGAGGACGACGAAGGAGTCGTTCAGCGACCGGCCGCGCATGAAGGCCAGCGGTGCGACCTCGATGGTCCCGGCGGCCATGAGCCTGGGGATCGAGTCGGGGTCGAGCATGTCGTGCAGCGCGTCGTACAGGGGGCGCAGGTACGGGTCGATCTTGTCCGTGAGCGAGCCCGGCAGGAAGCCGAGCCGCTCCCCCGCCTCCACGGCGGGGCGGGTCAGGATGATCCGGCTGACCTGCTTGGCCTGCAGCGCCTGCACCGCCTTGGCCATGGCCAGGTAGGTCTTGCCGGTGCCCGCGGGGCCGATGCCGAAGACGATCGTGTGGCTGTCGATCGCGTCGACGTAGCGCTTCTGGCCGAGCGTCTTGGGCCGGATGGAGCGCCCGCGCCCGGACAGGATGTTCATGGTCAGCACGTCGGCGGGGCGCTCGGCGGTCTGGGCGCGCAGCATGCCCAGGGAGCGCTCGACGGCGTCGACGGTGAGCTGCTGGCCGGTGCGCACGACGGCGGTCATCTCGTCGAGCAGGCGCTCGACGAGGGCGACGTCGGCGGGGTTGCCGGTGACGGTGACCTCGTTGCCGCGCACGTGCACGTCGGCGCGCGGGAAGGCCCGCTCGACGGCGCGGACGAGCTCGTCACGGGTGCCGAGCAGGGCCACCATGGAGACCTCGGGGGGCACCACGATGGTGTGGACGACGGCGGGCTGGCTGCCTGCGGGGCGCGCGCCCGGAGCGGACGCGGGGCCGGCGGGCGGGGTGGAGTCGGGCATGGGAGGGGCTGGACGCCCCGGTCTCCTGCGGGCCGGGCCCCTGACCGGGGCCGATCGAGGTCAAGGGTAGCGCCGGTCAGCCGTCGAGCACGGTCAGCCGGCCCGAGCCGGCTGCCCCGCGGGCGCGTTCCGCGAGGCGCGTCGGGCGCGACCCACCTAGCGTCGAGGGCATCGACACCACTGACAGCACCCGCGCGTCGTCCCCGTCCGGCGCAGCCCCCCACCACCCCGGCGGCGCCTCGTCCGAGCGGCTGCGCGCCGACGAGGCGCGGCGGTCCCCCGTGCCCGGGTCCCACCGGGGCGTCCCTCCCGTGCTGTGGTCCGGCGGCGGCGCGCCCGACCCCGCCCCGGTCCTGGAGCGGGACGAGCACGGCTGGGCCGACCTGCGCACCTACGCGGCCGTGGGCGACGGCCGGACCGTGGCGCTGGTGGCGCGCGACGGCCAGGTCGACTGGCTGCCCCTGCCGGACCTGGACGACACCCCCGCCTTCGCGGCCCTGCTCGACCCGGCGGACGGCGGGTGCGTGGAGCTGCGCCCGGTGGAGCCCTTCACGGCCTCCCGCGAGCACGTGCCGCACACCAACGTGCTCGCCTCGACGTACACCACGGCCAGCGGCCGGGTCCGCGTGACCGACGCGCTCAGCACGGGCGTCGCGGGCCGGCTGCCGTGGGCGGAGCTGGGCCGCCGGGTGGAGGGGCTCGAGGGGCGCGTGCCGATGAGGGCCGTCGTGCGCCCCGGCACCTGCCTGGGGACGGCCGGCCCGTGGGTCCAGGGGTCCTCCGCGGGGGCGCTCCTGCGCGTGGACGGGCTGACCATGGCCGTGGTGGCCGAGGTGCTCGAGCCCGGCGAGGACGTGCAGGGGCCCACGCGGCTGCACCGCACCGACGCCGAGCGCGAGGTCCGCGTGGACCTCGAGGTCACCGCCGGCTCGCGGTCGGTGCTCGGGCTGGTCGCCACCGCCGCCGAGCCGCTGTGGATGCCCTCGGGGCGGGCCGTGGACGCCGGCATCGACAGGACGGCGGACAACTGGCGCGCCTACTCCCGGACCGTCTCCTGGGACGGGCCGTGGGAGGCCGCGGTGCGCCGCAGCGTCATGGTGCTCAAGCTGCTGCTGCACGCGCCCAGCGGGGCGATGGCCGCCGCGGCCACCACGTCGCTGCCCGAGGACCCGGCGGGCGGCAAGTGCTGGGACTACCGGTTCGCGTGGGTGCGCGACTCCACCTACGCCCTCGAGGCGATGATGCGCTTCGGGCTGCGCGAGGAGCCGCACGCCGCCGTGAGCTGGCTCCTGCGCACCATCCGCGAGCGCGGCACCGCCCCCGACGTCTTCTACGCGCTCTCGGGCGAGGTCCCCCGCGGCGAGGTGCAGCAGATGCAGGCGCCCGGGTGGCGCGGCGCGGGACCGGTGGTGCGCGGCAACGCCGCCTCCTCGCAGCTGCAGCTGGGGGTCTACGGCGACCTGTTCAGCATCCTGCGCCTGTACGTGGACGGTGGCGGGGCGCTGGACGCCGAGACCGGCCGGCTGCTCGCCTCCACGGCCGACGTCGCCTGCGACCGGTGGCGCCAGCCCGACGCCGGGATGTGGGAGCTGCACACCGCCCGCCACTACACGAGCAGCAAGATGGGCTGCTGGCAGGCCCTGACCCACGCCGTCCACCTCGCCGAGCTCGGCCAGGTGCCCGGCGACCCCTCGCGCTGGCGGTCGGAGGCCGAGCTGGTGCGAGAGTGGGTGGCCGAGCACTGCTGGTCACCTGAGGTGGGCGCCTACACCTGGTACCCCGGCACCGACCGCCTCGACGCCTCGGTGCTGCTGCACGCGGTCAGCGGCTTCGACCGCGGGGAGCGCATGAGCTCCACGCTGGACGCGCTGCGCCGCGAGCTGGGGCACGGGCCGCACCTGTACCGGTACACGGGCGCGGCGGCCGAGGAGGGCTCGTTCGTCGCGTGCTCGTTCTGGATGGTCTCGGCGCTGCAGCTGTGCGGCCGCGGCGAGGAGGCCCGCGCGCTGATGGAGCAGCTGGTGGACGGCCCGACCCCGGTGCTCAACGACGTCGGGGTGCTGGCTGAGATGGTCGACCCGGCCACGGGCGACTGGCTGGGCAACCTGCCCCAGGCCCTGAGCCACCTGGCGCTCGTCAACGCCGCCGTCACGGTGCACGAGCACGCGGGGCGCTGAGCCTCAGCCGGGCGGCCAGCCCATCGGCCGCCCGCCGAGCACGTGCCCGTGCACGTGGAAGACGCTCTGCCCCACGCCCGCGCCGGTGTTGAAGACGAAGCGGAACTGCCCGTCGCCCAGCTCGGCGGCCACGCGCGCGGCGGTGCCGGTCAGCTCGGCGAGGGCCTCGGGGTCGGCGGCGGCGAGGGCCGGCACGTCGCGGTGGTGGTCCACGGGCACCACCAGCACGTGCAGCGGGGCCTGCGGGTCGAGGTCGCGGAAGGCGACGACGCGGTCGGTGCGCGCCACCACGTCTGCGGGCACGTCGCCGGAGGCGATGCGGCAGAAGATGCAGTCGGGGTCCTGGGCCACGCGCCGACCGTACCCAGCGGGTGACGATCGGGTCACCCGGCCGACGCGGTCGGCGCGTTCCACCCCCCGCGGACCGCTCGCAGCGGTAGGAACGGGGCATGCCAGCCCAGACCCGGACCCAGCACGCGCGCCGCACCACCGCGGGTACGACCGCCCGTCGCACCGCCCGCCTCGCGGTCCGCACGGCCGTCCCCGCCGCCGCCCTCGCGCTCCTGCTGGCCGGGTGCGGAGGGCAGGCCTCCCCCGAGACGGAGCCGGTCGGCGGCGGCACCAGCAGCGCGGGCGCGTCCGGCACGAGCGCTCCGCCGTCGTCGTCCTCCAGCGCCACGACCACGGCGAGCGCGTCCGCGGCCACCGCCGCGGGGCCGGCGGCCACCGGGACCGGCAGGTCGGCGTCGGTGGTGATCACCGCCCCCACCGAGGGCGAGCGGCTCCCCGCCGGCCCGATGGGGATCGTCGGCCAGGGCTCGGCGCCCGAGGGCACGCTGCTCTACAGGATCACGCAGGCCGACGGCGCGGTGCTGTCCGACGGCTACACCGACGCCGGCGCCAACGGCCAGGTCGGCGACTTCTCCATCCCGCAGACCGTGCAGGAGGGCACCTGCACGCCGTGCACCGCCGAGGTCTGGGTGCCCGACGAGTCCGCCGGTGAGGGCACCGTCCCCACCGGCGCCGCCAAGGTCACCTTCACCGTCGGCTGACGCCGGCCTAGCGGCCGGAGAAGCCGCGCTTGAGGCGGGAGAACACCCCGCCGGAGGCCGGCGACAGGCGCCCCTCCGGGCGCTCCTCGCCGCGCAGCCGCGCCAGCTGGCGCAGCAGGTCGGCCTGCTCGTCGTCCAGGCCCCTGGGCACCTGCACGTCGATGTGGACGTGCAGGTCCCCGCGGCCACCGGAGCGCAGGCGCGCCGCGCCCAGGCCCCGCAGCACGACCACCTCGGCGGGCTGGGTGCCCGGGCGCACCTCGACCTCGCGCATGCCGTCGAGGGTCTCCATCTCCAGCACCGTGCCCAGCGCCGCGGCGGTCATCGGCACGGGCAGCGTGGCGTGCAGGTCCTCTCCGCGGCGGGTGAACAGGTCGTGCTGGCGCTGGACCACCTCGACGTACAGGTCACCCGCGGGGCCACCACCGGGGCCGACCTCGCCCTGGCCGGACAGCTGGATGCGGGTGCCGGTGTCGACACCCGCGGGCACGCGGATGGTCAGCGTCCGGCGGCGGCGCACGCGGCCGTCACCGGCGCACTCGTTGCAGGGGTCGGGGATGGTGGTGCCGTAGCCGCCGCAGGCGGGGCACGGGGAGGTGGTGAGCACCTGGCCCAGCAGCGACCGGGCGGCGCGCTGCACCTGCCCCTGGCCGTGGCAGACGTCGCAGGTGCGGACCTGCGTGCCCGGCGCGGCGCAGTTCCCGCCGCAGGTCGGGCAGACGACGGCGGTGTCCACGGTGATCTCGCGCTCGGCGCCGAAGACCGCCTCCGCGAGGTCGACCTCGAGGCGGATCAGCGCGTCCTGGCCCGGCTGCGCGCGGGGCACCGGGCCGCGGGCGGCACCGCCCCCGCCGCCGAAGAAGGTGCCGAACAGGTCGCCTAGGTCGAAGGCCTGCGCACCGCCGGGGAAGCCGCCGCCCCCGAAGCCGCCGGGACCGCCGGAGCTGCCGGTCGCGTCGTAGACGCGGCGCTTGTCGGGGTTGCTCAGCACCTCGTAGGCGGCCGAGACCTCCTTGAAGCGCTCGCCGGCGTCGGGGTTGACGTCCGGGTGCAGCTGGCGGGCGAGCTTGCGGTAGGCCTTCTTGACGTCCTCGGTGCTCGCGTCGCGCGGGACCCCGAGGGCGGTGTAGTGGTCGGTCGGCACGGGTCAGATGCTCCTGAGGAGTCGGGAGGGGTCGGCGGACGAGCCGGGGCGGCTCACCGCGCCAGCACCCTGCTGAGGTAGCGGGCGACGGCGCGCACCGCGGCGATCGAGGTGGGGTAGTCCATGCGCGTGGGACCCAGGATGCCCAGGCGGGCGACCACCTCGCCGCCCGAGCCGTAGCCGGAGGCGACCACGGCGGCGTCGGACAGGCCGCTGTGCACGATCTCGCGGCCGATGCGCACCGAGACGCCGCTGGCGGGGTCGTCGGCCATCTCGGCGAGCAGGCGCAGCACCACCACCTGCTCCTCGATGGCCTCCAGCACCGGCGCGACGGAGGCGGAGAAGCCGCCCGCGCCGCGCACGAGGTTGGCGGTGCCGGCCAGCACCATCCGCTCCTCGCGGGTGGCGTCCAGCGCCGACCGCAGCGCACCGGCCACCGCGGCGGCGGCCGCGGCGTCCTCGGGACGGGTGCTGGCGACGAGGGCGTCGAGGGCGGCCACGGCCTCGTCGGCGCGACGGCTGGCGGTGGCTGCGTTGAGCCTGCCGCGCAGCTCGGTCACGAGGTCAGCGGCCACCTCGGGGGCCTCGGGTGCC